>JADFYC010000069.1 GCA_015233295.1 Deltaproteobacteria bacterium
CCATGACAGTCAAGTGGCCCTGCCTTTGGCAGAAATCACCGCTCACCGTGTTACCAACCTTTATGATCTGATGGATTCAGCGTATGATGCGCGGATTATCAAAGAACATAGCTGCACTTTAGGGCATATACCCATCATTGACATCAACCCGCGCAGCGATGCAAGATTGAAGGAGGAATTAGAATCTGAACATAAGCGGCAGAAGATAATTAATTTCATCATGCCGGAAAATATTCGCTACAGGGAAAGGACCACTGTAGAGAGAGTCAACGGCCGTGTAAAGGACGAGTTCGGCGGGAGATCGGTCCGGGTACGCGGACATGCGAAAGTCATGACGCACCTCATGTTCGGGATATTGGCGTTAGCGGCAGATCAGCTAATTCGTTTAGTCTGTTAGCTGAGATCAACACCCCTGAATGTAACATTAAAGATATATAAAGGAGGATGTTATTGGTAAACTATGTCAAAAAAATAATGATATTAGCCAATCTTAACTATGGATAAGGCGATACTGTTAATTTAGATACACCTTTTGTTATAATTGTTACCATAATAACTAAGAGTGGGGACCACTATATCAATTTTATATCTCGCAGATTAGTTTTGCAAGAAGCTATATATATAATAAAATTATTCTATTAAACAGCTTGGGATGATTATTTTGCGGCAAGGGCGGCATTACCCCGGTAGCGACCAGGGCGAACCCTGAGGCGGAGGAGCCTCCAAGGTAATCTGTTCGGCGGAGATGGGATGGCGAAAGGTCAGACTTTGGGCTTGCAGAGAAATTACCCCATTTTCCAGCCCATGGGATGATCCATAATTCCGGTCCCCATAGATGGGATGTCCCAGAGCGGCCAGTTGGGCCCGGATTTGATGGCGGCGTCCGGTGGCCGGGATCACCTGGACCAAACTGGTGCGGGGTCCTATCTTCAATGTCTTATAAGTCAGTTCGGCTAATTGGGCCGTTGCCTTTCCCGGAGTGGTCAAAACCGATTTAAAGCCCTGCCGGATCAGGTAAACCTTAGATGTTCCTTCAGGAGGGGCCGGATGACCTTCCACCACGGCCAGATAGATCTTAACGATTTGGCGATTACGAAACTGTTCTGATAACCGTCCGGCCGCTTTGGATGTCTTGGCGAACAGCACCACTCCCGACACCGGGCGGTCCAATCGATGCAATAACCCCAGGAAAGCCTGGCCGGGTTTTTGGTATTTCTTTTGCAACCAATGCTTACCCAAATCCAACAGGGATTGCCGACCGGTGCTGTCACCCTGAGTAAGCATTCCAGCCGGCTTGAATAGGGCCAGGAGGTGATTGTCTTCATAAAGGACATTCTGAGCAAGAGTTTCAAGACCCAGATCCGGGGTGATGATCACTGGCATCTCTCCCTAATGATAGAATCCAACATCGAACGACCATAACCAAAGGCGGGTTGATGAAACCCAGTTTAGATTACCTGAATCAACTTTTCAAACAATGCGGCATCAAGCTCTCAGAGAGAGAAAGCCGGTTGTTTTGGACCTTCCACCAGCACCTCAGAGATAGAAACGAAGAGTTGGATCTGACTCGGATTCGCCGGTTCGACGACATGGTGCTCAAGCACTATGCCGATTGTGCGCTGGTTCCTCAGTTGGTGGAGTTAGCCTCACCGCTGCTTGACATCGGCACAGGGGCCGGATTTCCGGGTATTCCCATAAAGATCATGCGGCCGGAGATTAATTTGATTCTGGCCGAGGGACGGGGCAAACGCGTAGCCTTCCTGGAAGAAATGATCAAGACACTGGAACTGCGACAGGTCGTGGTCTACCCCCATAAAGTGTCCGGCAGTTTCGAACATCAGGTCAAGACGGTGATTACCCGCGCCTTTGAACCGATGATTGAAACACTTCGGCGGGCCGGCTCATTTCTTCCTCCGGGCGGAAAAGTGGTTTTCATGAAGGGTCCAAGTTGTGATGAAGAGATAAACGACTCTTGCCGCGAATATGACCAGGAATACCGATTAGACCGAGACATTCCGTACGTCATTCCAGGCACAACCTTTCAGCGGCGGTTGGTTGTTTTTGCCCGGACCCAGGAATTGATACGATTTCGTCAAGACGGGGAGGCCCAATCGCCGGCGACTCTCGCCAGCCCACAGGCGGACCGGATGAAAGTAACCGAAATTAATAGTCCGGCCAATGAGACGTTCAAGACCTTCGTCAGGGTACTATCGGGTCGGGGCATCAAAAAACATGGCCTGGCTCTGATTTCCGGACCCAAGCAAGTCAAAGAAGTGCTGCGTGATTTTCCAGAACGGTGTCAGGGATTGCTGGTTTCAAGCAAGGATTCGGAAGAGATAGAAGAAGGTCCATCTCACCTGACCATATATCGTCTCCATCCCGAGCTTTTCCGTCAGATAGATCTGTTTGGCACAAATCGGGGGATCCTCCTGGTCACGCAGACGCCTTTGCCGGTTTGGTCCGATGCCCTATGGTCAAAAGGATGTACCTTGTTTGTCCCGTGCCAGGATCCGGCTAATGTTGGAGCGATTATTCGGTCAGCGGCCGCTTTTGGGGCAGCCGGAGTGGTATTGCTGAAAGAAGCGGCCCACCCCTTTCACCCCAAATGTGTTCGGGTGGCGGGGAGCACCCTGTTCAGAACAAAATTATGGGCCGGACCGTCAATCCAGGAGTTAACCTCCAGCCGAATGCCGCTGATCGGGCTGTCTCCAGATGGCTCGGACGTGGCTTCTTTCCAATTCCCCGAGACTTTTGGCTTAATTCCCGGGTTGGAGGGGCCGGGCTTGCCTGCCGCGGTCGGCCGGCAGGTGACACTCTCCATCCCTATGGCCGAACAGGTTGAGTCAATTAACACCGCACTCTCGGCCGGGATCGTACTCTATCTATGGCAGCGGCAGTTGCATATTCCAAGATAAGCATCCGGGGTCTAGTCCACCTAACCCGAAACACGCAACTCCAAACACTATGACGCCTCAAACCTAAGACTAACCCCGTCAAAGGTGACTTTCTGGATAGTCGTCCGATCGACCTTATCAAGGATGTCCGACAGCAACTCCATGTTAAATACGACGATTTTTTCGTTGGGACGAATCAGGTTGATATCTCTAACGAGCTTCCGTTCTTTGGCATTGTAAACATAAGCCACCACTTCGGCGAATTTGAGAATCTTCCCGACGCCGGTGCTTCGGCCATTAGGCAGTGGCTGGTCATCCCTAGCCTGGAGTATGATTCCTCTGTGGCCCAGATATTCCCGCAAGAAACTAAAATGAATATGCCACAGGTTGTCGTTGGGCCGGACCAGGTAGAGGCCGTAGGCGGCCCGAGCTGCTTTTTTTTGAGAATCTATGGCTATGGCGGTGCGAGCGGTATCGCTGATCGGTCCGGCAAGTTCTACCTTGGACGTATCCACCTTCTTTTGAAGCGTGCTGGTCTTGATGTCGGAAGGCAAATCTTCCCCTTGAACCGTCCTATTATCCAGGATATGCTTTTGTTGCTTGACATCCTCCATGATTTGCGACATTGAGATAGTTGTACCGCCAACCTTAACCGCTTCACCTTCTTTGACCACGGCCGTCACTGATTTCTCCAGCCCCAACTGTTTCTTCCTATCGCTTAATTCGGGAGGGAGTTGAGACGCCCCACCCACTTCTCCGGTGGGTGGAGTGTTTGTGGCATCTTTTATCTCCTGGCTAACGGACGCCTGATTGAGATCGATCACTTTGGCCGGGGGCACGGCCCCGAGAGAAGATTTTTCCAGGGTTTTTGTCACGGCGGGTGAGGCCGCTACTTTCGGGGCCTGTTCTTTAGTCTCTTGGAATGAAAAAAGTTTTTTGAAATCACCTGGTCCGCCATGCTGATCTCTCTGGCTGATTATTCGGAGTCCGACCAAAATAATCACCAAGAGACTGACGACAGCTATAATTAAGGTATATTTGTGCCGTTTCAGCAGCTCCATATCATCCTCCGGGGTTGGATGGGACTTTTAGCCAGGTTACTTATCCGGGATTTCAATCATTTCTTATATAATAAATTCCGCCGCGGGTCAATGCAAAAAGCCAATTACTTGTTGCTGGTTGCGTGTTACGGGTTGCAAGTTTCGGGGCGCTGTTGTCTTCAACCAGTAACGGGTAACATGTAACAAGCAACCAGCAACACAAAAAAACCGTGCCGAGTATACATCACACTAACCTGATCGGGAAAAAAACATAACATGGGAAACAACCAGACCCCACTTAAAGATATTTTCGGCCCGTCGGGTCTGCTGTCCAAAACCTGGCCGGAATATGAATTTCGCAAGGGACAATTGGATATGGCTAAGATGGTGGCTCAGGCGCTTTCGGACAGCCGCATGGCCATTATTGAGGCCGGTACCGGCACGGGCAAGACCCTGGCCTACCTGGTCCCCGCCATCCTAAGCGGGATGAAGGTGATTGTATCCACCGGAACCAAGAACCTGCAGGAACAAATTTTTTTTAAGGATATCCCCTTTATTCGGTCGTTGGGTCTCAAGGAATTCAGATCGGTGCTGATGAAAGGACGTCAGAACTACCTCTGTCTCAACCAGCTTGTTAAAATAGCAGGGCAATCCAGTCTGGGGTTGTCCAGGGAAAAATTACCGGTAGAACGCATTTGGGATTGGTCTAAGACGACGAAAACCGGAGATAGATCGGAATTAACCTGGCTGTCTGAAAATGATCCCCTCTGGTCCAAGGTCGCCTCCAGGGCGGATAGATGTCTGGGACAAAAGTGCCCCAAGGTGCCGGAATGCTTTCTTAACCGACTCCGGGGCATGGCAGCCAAAGCCGATCTGGTGGTGGTCAACCATCATTTATTCTTCGCAGATCTAGCCGTGCGGGAATCAGGTTTTGGTGCGGTCATCCCCATGTACGAAGCGGCCGTTTTTGATGAGGCCCACGAACTGGAGGACACCGCCGGGCAGTATTTCGGTGTTTCGGTCAGTACTTATCGGTTTGCCGACCTGATAGGGGATATCCGGGGCGCCCTAAAACCCAAAAATCGGCTTACCCCCAAGATATTGGATCTGTTGGATCGCCTGGACCGGGCTCTCAAATTTTTTTTCGACATCTTTGGGCAAGCGGAAGGACGCCGGCCCATTCCCAAAAAACCACCCAGTCCCAATATGGTTAACCAGGCAGTGGAAATCAGAGATAGGTTGTCGGATTTAGGGGAGCTGTTACTTGATCTGGCTAAGAACGATCCCAATTTTGAAACATTACCGGACCGGGCCAAGTCACTCAAGAATGACTTCTGGTCTCTCATGAACGATGATGACGACAATTATGTCTACTTCAGCGAGAGTCGGGGCAAACATACGTTCCTGTCCAGTTTACCCATTACGGTGCGGGACCTTTTGGCCAAAAGCCTGTTTAGCCAAGAAAAACCATTCGTCTTGACTTCGGCCACCCTGTCTACCGGGGGGGATTTCAATTATGTTAAGTCCCGCCTGGGGATCACGGAGTCTACCCTGGAATTGGTAGTCAATTCCCATTTCGACTACGCCCGTCAGGCCATCCTCTATGTGCCGCCAAGAATGCCTTCTCCTTCTCACCCGGATTTCATCAAAAGCGCCGCCGAAGAGATCTCTCGCATTCTCCAGCTAAGCTCGGGCCGAGCTTTTGTTCTATTCACCAGTTATCGGAACATGACCCAGGCTTATGACCTTCTGGCCTCGCGCCTCCCCTATACGATGATGATGCAGGGGGAGCGACCCAAAACCGCCTTGATTGACGCCTTCAGGAAAGACCGTCATTCAGTCCTATTCGCGACCAGCAGTTTTTGGCAAGGGGTGGATGTCCCAGGGGAGGCATTAAGTTGCGTGATCATCGATAAACTGCCCTTTGACCCGCCGGGTGACCCGGTTGTCTCGGCCAGAATCAACATGATGAACAAAGAAGGGAAATTACCATTCATTGAATACCAGGTTCCAGTGGCTGTTATCGCCCTTAAACAAGGGTTGGGCCGGCTTATCCGGGGCTCTAAGGACCGGGGGCTAATGGCTGTGTTGGATACCAGACTGGTGACCAAAGACTATGGGCGGGTATTCATCAAAAGCCTTCCCCCGGCGCCGTTGACCCGCCGTCCCGAACATGTCGCCGAGTTTTTCCGCCGAATTGACGGAGATGCCGGGAATAATGTCGGCTGAAACAACTTGCTAAGGGATACTCTGGTCGTCCGGCCGGCGGAGCGAGGATGGTGTGTCCGGGGTATGAGGTTAAGGCTCGAGGTAAACACGAAAAAGGACGCACATAAATCATCGTTTCTGTGCGTCCTCTGTGGGTTGCTTGCTCTGCGATGGCACTTAATATTAGAAGCCGGCTAGTCTCTTGGGCAGTTCACCAATAGCCTCACTAATAGTGGTGACGATGTTGAGCAGGCGGGTATAACTCATGGCCAGGCCGATGTTGGCCGCCAATAGATGCAGGGAATCTACGTCTTGAGGGGAAATATCCCATACTTCATGGTGATAAAGCCGGAGAACACCGACAATGTCATTCATGAAGGTGATGGGTATCGAGACAATCGTCCGAATGCCTTCCTTCTTGGTTTCTACGGGATATTGTAAGCGGGGGTCGGTCTCGGCGTCTCGAATAATCACTGGTTTGCCATTTAAGGCGTCGCCAATACTTTTGTCGGCCTTGATTGGTCCTTTGAACAAATACGTCAGGCTTAACCCAAAGTTGGCCAGCATCTCCAGATCGCTCGTTTCCGGGTTCAGGGCGAATATGGCACAGCCCTTAATCTGCAAAGCGGCTACCAGGAGCTGAGTCAAGTGATTGGTCATAATATCCAGTCGGTCCGACTGGGCCACAGCGTGGGTGATAATCTTAAATGTCTCTATAGTAATTTTATCTTCATCAGCCATTCCTTACCTCCTCGATGGCGGTGGTCAGATACACCGGAATAGATACTACACTGCGTTCATCACACTTGTGACGGAATCACATCCGCCGTCAGTCAGTTGCGATACAAATATGCCGTTCTATCGGCCAAATTTTGTTCGCATAGACTAAGTAACCAGAATTATTGCTTTGTCTTTCAGGACCGAGGCGACTTTGGTCGACACTCTCTTTTTGAAGAGTCCGGTAATTTTTGCCGGCCGGGGAGCCATCACCACTATGTCAAAATTGCCGTTATTGGCCGTTTCAATTATTTCGTCAGCCACATCTCTGTGACGGCATTTGAATATGTAGTCAACATTGCCCTCTGAAAAGCCATTGCTTATCAGGTGCTGCCGGGCGACTCTAACCCCTTCTTCATTTTGGACGATGACTTGAGACATCAGATTCAGACTGGCTTTCAGTCTATCCGGCATCGGACCCACATCAGCCTCAAAGGCCGGCAGAGGGGGGTAGGTGTGCATAATGGTCACCTGCACATCCGGGTTACTCGCAAAGGTGCGAATGATAAAATCCAAGGCTTTCATGCCATAGTTGGAGTAGCTATAATTTAATAGGATTTTTTGTTTGGCCATATCAACCTCCTTAGCTCGTTATTGTCATGCGCATTCAACTAGCTGGGCCACGGCATGGCACGAAAACGTAAAACCGGTTATATGAATATTGATCGTTCGATCAAATTGTCCTGGTGGCGACATCTCTGGGTGCAAACCCCATTTGTCGGCGCCGGGTGGCAATAAAGGCGGTGACTCCGCACCATGTGGAGGCATCATATGTTAAACAAGTACATTAGTCAAGCACAAAAGCGAATCAAAGGGGCGAGTTGCAGGCGCCGGGTGGCGGGTGGTAAGATTACCGCTAATTACCATGCGGTTATACGCGGTTATATTGGACAACCACATGTGACCTGTAACTCCGCTTCACCCTGTCCGTGTCCGGCCTCGTCCGGCAGTCCATTTAGCCAACGATTCTACCACGTAAACCTGGTCATCAAAGGTTATCCCGTCATACAACGGCAGAGCCAGACTCAGCCGATCCGACATAAATGAGATGGGAAAATCTTCATCTCGAAACCCATATCGCTCTTTGTAATACCCCAGGGTATGGACGGCGTGGGTGCCTTGACGCGTGGAGATCCCTTGCTCTTCCAATCGAGCCATCAACCCATTGCGGAACAGGTTTAACTCATCGACCTCTTCCAACGAAGGCCACCGTTTGTCTTCCCGGCAAATTACGACAACATATGACTGGTATGAAGGTGTGGCTTCTTCAGTCGCCTGAGGAGTAATAATCCATTCGAGGTCGGCCAGGAGGGTATCGTATCGCCTAGCCGCCTCCAGTCGCGAGGCCAGGAAAAGATTCAACTTCGACATCTGACTCACCCCTAAGGCGCCCTGGATGTCGGTCATCCGGTAGTTGTAACCCAACACGTCAAAATCCGGCAGCAAAGATCCGCCCTGGCCAAGGTGACGATCCAGATCGCTTCGGGAAGCCCCATGATCACGCAATTGCCTAACTTTATCAGCTAACTGTATATCATTGGTGATCAACATCCCGCCTTCACCCGTGGTGATTATTTTTCTAGGGTGAAAGGAGAAGGCCGCAGCACGGGCCTCGGTCCCAGCATGAATCCCACCAAAAAAAGCCCCCAATGAGCAAGCGGCATCTTCCAGGACCAGGAGACCATGGGGCTCCGAGACCTCTTTGACGGCCGACATGTCCACCGGCACCCCAAATAATGACACCGGAATTATGACCTTAGTCCGGGGAGTAATGCTCTTTTCCAACAGTTCCAAGTCCATGGTTAAGTCAGCCGGAGACACATCACAAAAAATCGGCCTGGCCCGGCAGTATTCTACGGCATTAGCGGTGGCCACATAGGTAAAAGAAGGCACCACCACTTCATCTCCTTCTTGCACCCCCAGAGCGATCAATCCCAAATGCAGGGCCGCCGTGCAATTGGATACCGCCACAGCAAACTCCGTACCACAGAAGGATGCCACGGCCCGTTCAAAACGCTTCACCCAAGACCCTTGCGCGACCCATCCTGATTTCAGTGGATAGGTAACTGATTCCAGATCAGCCTGGTCGAAAACGGGTCGAGTGATGGGAATCTTCTTCCCGTAGGACATAGATTCGCTCCTAACGCGCGGTTGTTCCGTCCGTTGCAGCCGTCATATCCCGGCGGCGCCAATCAATCAGGTCCCGCATTCCCTCATCTAATGGAATCGTCCAGTTAAATCCCAGATCAGCCTGGGCCCGGTCGATTGAGCCAATCCGTTGAGTCACAAAGCTCACTTCCGCCGGCCGGAATTCAATGTCCACCGGCGTTCCGTGAATGGCCATCAAGAGTCGACACAGATCAATCAGGGACGTCCCGATACCTCGTCCCACATTGTAGCATCGGCCCTTCACCTCGGCTTTCATGGCCAGGATATTGGCCCGGGCCGCGTCCTTAACGTGGATAAAATCATAGACCTGCGAACCGTCCCCAAAGACCACAGGCGGCAGCCCCTGGTCCAGCCGGTCGAGCATCTTCATCATTACCGCCACATAGGCCCCCCGGTAGTCTTGTCTGGGGCCGTAGACGTTCATATATCTCAGCCCGACCCAATTCAGGCCGAAGCGATGTCCCAGGGACACGAAAAGATGCTCGCCGGCGATCTTGGTGGCGCCATAGAACGTTTTGTTATTATAGGGATGATCTTCGGTCATAGGGACTTCTTGAGCATCTCCGTAGACCGAAGCTGAGGATGAAAAGACGACCCGAGGGACGCGGTTTTGTACCGCCGCCTCGATCACATTGAATGTCCCCTTAATATTGACATCAAACGCTGCCCGGGGGTATTCCTGGCATTGGAGCAGCCAGAGAGCCGCCAAATGGAACACCCCGTCGATCCCTCCCATGGCCTTGGTTAGAATGTCCGGGTGCAAGATATCGCCGCCATGTGGAAAAATACTGACTCGAGGGTCGGCCAGGGCCTGGTCCAGGTTGGCCCGGGTTCCCCGGACAAAATTATCATATATGACGATTTCAGCGACGTCTTCAGCCAGTAGTTGATCAACCAGATGGCTGCCGATAAACCCTGCCCCGCCAATGACCAAAAGGCGTTTCCCAGTCAAGTCCATCTGAACACTCCTGTTAAAAGGACCTGGTAGAATTCGGCTGAACCGTGGAATCGATTCCCGGCCGACGTCGGCTAATTGCGGCTCATCAGGTGGGACACGGCTCGGTCGAGACCGTCGAGGGTCAGCTCGAACATGGGGAAGATGCTTGAAATCATCCCAATAGTCCAGGTATAGGGCCACTGGGTGGCCGGAACCGGATTCAACCAGACACTGTGCCGGAAGGTATCGGCCAGGAACTGTAATCGCTCTTCGCTGGGCCGGCCACTCCGGTCATTGACATAAATAGAACCATCCGGGGAGCGGAGTTCATAGGGCGCCATGCTCGCGTCACCCACGACAACCAGTCTGGTCTCCGGGTCTTTCCCTGCGAATTCTTCTAATCGGACCGGGGTTTGACGGCGTGACGCGTCCGCCCAGATGTGACCGTAAATCGTGTTGTGGAAAAAATATGACTTCACGTCCTTAAACTGAGCTCGGGCATAGTTGAACAAAACTTGAACCATCTCGATGTAAGGATCCATTGACCAGCCGCCATTATCGATCATCAAGATGACCTTAAGCCGGTCCCGCAAGCTACGGTCAAAGATAATCTCGATCTCACCGGCGTTTTTTAATGTGGCCCGTATCGTTTCATCCACATTAACCTGGTCTTTTGGCCCTTCCGGGACCATCCGTCGCAATCGCTTCAGGGCCTCACCCATTTGGGACTGGGTTAGCGGTCCATCCTGGGAATAGTCGCGATACCGTCGCTCCATGGCCACCTTAATGGCGGATTTGTTCATGGACCGGCCGCCGACCCGCATGCCCCCGGGATGGGTTCCCGAGTGCCCCACGGGAGAGAAACCGTGCGTGCCGATCCATTTGTGTCCACCGTGATGGGCCTCGGTCTGATCTTTTAGCCGCTCTAAAAAATAATTGATCAACTCTTCCGGAGTCATTTTGGCCAGAGTCTCTTCGTCCACACCTAAGGCCCTGGCCAGAGCCGGCGGATCATTGAGCCATTCATGCAACAGGGCTTTGGCCATTTCGTCAAGTTCGATCCCTTTGAGGTCGACCAATTCCACTCCCTTGAAATAATGGGCAAATAGCTGGTCATAGATATCAAAGTAGCGTTCGCTCTTGACCAAAATAGCTCTGGCCGAGATGTACAGATCATCTACCCCGGTCACCATTCCTGAGTTAAGGGCCTTCTGAAGGCGCAAAAATGATGTTGGGGAGACGGGTACTCCAGCTTCCTTTAACATATAGAAAAAATTAACGAACATGATGATCCTTTAATAAATCTCCCAAAAGGCCGGATGGCTGACGGCAGGATTCAGGCCCGAAGACGGGGCACATGACGGGAGGCCTGGCCATAATCCGGGCTTTTCTTGAATAACACGCCCAGAAAAGGCACTTTGCCCAGGACGAGATCTTTGGGCTTGAAGTCCGGATCCATCTTCAGCGCTCGAATCCAGTTGATTAATTCTCTGGTCGCCGGTTTTTTTTCAATCCCCGGAATCTCTCTGGTCTTGTAGAAGGTAGTGATACAGGCTTCCATCATGTTCTGATCCAGCTCGGGAAAGTGAACCCGGATAATCCGGCGCATCATTTCCGATTCCGGGAAAGCGATGTGATGAAAGTTACACCGGCCTAGGAACGGGTCGGACAAATCTTTCTTGGCATTTGAAGTAATAATGATCACGGGGCGATTTTTGGCTTTGACGGTTTTGTCGATCTCAATAATGTCAAACTGCATTTGATCGAGGACGTCGAGCATGTCATCTTGAAAATCCGTGTCGGCCTTGTCTACTTCGTCGATCAATAACACCACTCGCCTGTCGGCCACAAAGGCCTGTCCGATTTTGCCCATCTTGATGTATTCTTCTATATTACTAACATCTCTTTGAGAATCACCAAAGCGGCTGTCATTCAATCTGGTCAAGGTGTCGTATTGATAAAGGGCCTCAATTAGCTTCATGCTGGATTTGACGTTCAGGATGATCATCGGCATCTGCAACGATTCCGCGACGGCGTGAGCCAGCATGGTCTTACCTGTGCCCGGCAGAGTGGAGTTGGCCACTTGGGTGTCCTTGGATAACGTCACCTTGGTTTGCCACGGCTTGAAATCCGGCGTCATGTGCGGATAGAAGACCAGGTCGCCGTTAGGCCGGAGCAGGGCGACTCCAAGGGCCAAATTGGCGACATTCGACATAGACCCGTCCGAAATGGTCACACACATTTTGGAGCCTCGGGCGTAGCTCTCTTTGTCCGTTTCCATATAGACATATGGTCTCCAATCAGCCCCCGGACCTCCGTACATACCCAGTTGATTCCTGCTTCCGTCAAGGTTGTTGTAGGCGACATCGGGATTGCCTTTTTTTAGGCATGAGGAGGTATTCAGCAGATGATAATCCTTCCCTTGAGTGCTGATAAAGCCGGGTGAGAATTCCGTGGCCCCGACGCCGGCCGTAACGAACACATAGTTTGCTTGATTTCCCCACATGTTATTGTAACTGTTAGATGACTTGGCGCCGGAGTTGTCGGCCCCAATCCCCGCTCCGGTGCTGTGTCCGGCAATGATGTTATTCATAATGACCGGGGTCGCGTCGCCCACTCGAATACCTCCGCCGGCGCTTTTGTCAGAGGCGTTCCACACCTGGTTATTCACTATAGTATTGTTGATCAGCTTGGGACTGCTCACACCATTCTGCCCACTATAAACGCAGATACCACCGCCTTGGTTCGTTGCTGAATTATTGGCCAACAGGTTATTAGAGATTATTCCGTTGGAACCATCTCCGACGACCAATCCACCCCCCAATAGGGTGGCTATGTTATTTGTGATCATGTTATTGATAATCCGGGCATCACTGCTTGGAGTCACACATACTCCGCCGCCCCTTGCCGACGTATTCTGGGTAATGATGTTTTGTTCTATCCGACAACTGGATATAAATAGATCCACCCCACCGCCCCAGTTCGCAGCATTGTTGCCCGAGAC
>JADFYC010000006.1 GCA_015233295.1 Deltaproteobacteria bacterium
CACATACGGTCAACACCAGTGAACGGGATATTTCATGATGTAATATCACCAGGACCAGGGTCCGATTATTCTCTAGAATATAATGCAAGACCCTGCTATGGTCAAGAAAAATATCTCGAATGATGCACCGGTTACTTCATGGTTCTGACAATATTCTTTTATTCAGACAGTTAGCCTGCCTTTGGGTCACTTCATGATACAGCGCAACCGTCTGTCCGATCATCCGGTCAGAAGTGTAATTCTCCAATACTCGCTGTTTGCCGGCCCGGCCTAACCGTTCCCGCAAATTGTCATTACCGGCCAGGTTGTTTATGGCCGCACTCAAGACGTCGGGGTCGTTGGGAGGAACCACCAATCCGGTAATATTATGAAGGTTGGCTTCAGAAGTGCCGGTATCCAGCTCAGTGCTGATCACAGGTTTTCCACAGGCCATAGCTTCCAAGAGGACCAGACCAAAGGCTTCGCTCCGCAGGACCGAAGGGAGGACAAACATATCGCAAGCGTGGAAATAGGCTCGAAGCAGGTCGTCATTAATCTGCCCGACCAGGGTGACCCGATCCGACAACCCCAAGGCGGCAATGTCGGCGTGAATACTTTCTTCCATGGGTCCTTCTCCGACCATGATCAATCTCCCGGAAGATCTGACCATTGCCCGAAGTAGAACTGAAATTCCTTTGTAGTATCTTAACTTGCCGACAAACAAGATTAGCGGCAACCTTCCCTCATCTCTGATCGTATTGATCAACACAGATGGCGCCGGCTGAAAACGAGAAGGGTCGATACCTAGGGGAATGACTCTGACTCTGTCTTTAACCAGCCGAAGATACGGTGAAGTTTGAACATAGCGGTGGGAAGTGGCTACTACCGCCGTCATGTCGAAAAGGTTTTTAACAAGTAGCTTATGGTAAACTTTAAGAATGCGCTTCTGCCTGACCACATCACTGTGATAGGTCATAACCGCCGGAATACCAGGCTTAAGAAGCCAACGAGAGACTTCACCCACCGGATAAGGAAAATGTAGATGAACCAAATCTGCGGTGAGGTTCTTCAAGATGAACGGCAGGGCTAAACTGACAGGGGTTGAGGCTAACGAAACCAGACGGCCGGCCTTGATGATGTTTACTCCATTTAACGTGAACCGTTCGGTGAACAGGCCGGCGGAGGTCACTAGAACCGTTGTTTCTATCCCTCGCCTCACCAACCCCTCGGCCAATTGGCGCAGGTGATTCTCAATGCCACCCACCACCGGGGAGTAGTCTTTGTAAATGTGCAAGACCCGCATAGACAGGAAATTCCAATGAAGCTTGTTCATGGTTATGGCCGCTCAGCCCAACCATTCTCATTTAGCCCGGTGATCGGGTGGGGGCACCTCCGACGTGGGAAGTCGCTGGTGGATGTCTTTTGTCTCCAATATTCCGGAGCTGGAGCTATAACCCTTTTCCTCCGCATATTTCTGGCGTTGCAACTCGAAAATGAGGGCATCAATTTTATCCCTGACCTTAGCTATTTTATGATCAAACCTGAGGTGAACGGTTCGAACTCCTCGGTATACATCCGCCTGAAGAACAGTCGCGGCCAAAGTGAAGACCTCGCCCGACATGCTCAAGATGACTTTGATCGTTTCAGGTTTTTCGAAGTGAAGGTTCTTCGTCTCGAAACTGGCCCCACCACCTGATACATCAATAAGTTTCAACGCCTTGCCGTCAAAGAGCAGACTAACCCTGTCCCAATAGTATCGGTTGTCGCCGACCGGTAACCGATAGTCCGCCCTCATGTCCCCTAGACGAAGAGGACCGTTAATTCTAGCGTAATAGAGTTCACCTTCATGTGCCTCAATGACCAGACTTAATATGTTGGGAACTCTTTTGCCATTCTGATCCAGATGAAAAAAGTAAATGTCAACTTCCGTGCCTTCGATCATGGGATAATCGGTCTTCAACAGCACTCTATCATTCTTATCAAATCCCTCAACAAAGGCAGTGGGTTCCGGCGAGGGTGTGACAGTATTCTTAAACTTCATTCGGACACTAGTCAAAAGCCTTGACAAGACATCACGAATTTGTGTCTTGTCAATATACTTGTTTTCGCCCCTGCGTTTCAGAAATCCCAAGATTGACATGGTCTTTTGTCCTCTGAGCAGTATCATGACGACTGGTAAACTACTTCGCCAAAGCGATGAGAACAATTTTTCGTAACCAAGCAGCCTTCAGCGAAGAACAGCAAGTCACCGCCTTCCCTCTACCGCATCGGCCGTTGTGTCTAGAACACTTATAACTGGCTGTAATTGCCTTGACTGAGCGTGTACGCCGATCACTGAGCGTTGATAGTTTTACCCGCCTACCTCTTTCTTATTCCGAGTTGTCCGGCAGCGACTGTGGTTTCTTTTTTCCTCTGGACGACTCTTCTATTTCTTCAGCCGCTTTCTTCCTATCTTCTTCATCAAGGATATGACCGACAACACCACCCACCAGGGCCCCTGCGCCCGCCCCAATAAGAGTAGCCCCGGTCGATCCGCCGATGATCTGACCAGCGATGGCTCCGGCACCGGTCCCGATGGCCGCGCCCGATTGCATCTTAGTCGCACAACCTGCGGCCAGGGCGACAATCAGAACGCCTGCCAAGAAAATGACTGTTAGGCTCTTCTTCATGTGATGTCCCCCTTTTACTCATTGTTATATCAGATGTAGTGCGGACGTATACTCAACGCCGTCATAATTGGCGCAAATATAAAATCCGTTGCTGGTTACTCGTTTTTTGTTCCTGGTTGCTCGTTATATTTAACGTGTAACCAGGAAAGGCAGTCGGAAACAAGTACGTTTGGAAGTGTCAAGTATATTCACGGCCGGTTGAACTACATTTCCCATATCATATCGCAGTTCAGAGTTGGGTCCTAATCTTCTCGGCGACAGCAGAGATACCATCCTTATCGACGGTCAATGGCCGCCAGGCCCCCAAGCGCAATCCGTCTTCATTCTTTCTGGGGATAAGATGAACATGATAATGCATGACCACCTGATAGGACGCCTTCCCGTTTAGTTGAACTATGGTCAAACCATCAGGTTTTAGGCCGGTCTTGATAGCCGCAGACACCTTGTGCACTGCGCTGAAGACTGCCGCCAGGTCATCTGGATCTATCTCAAAAATATTTTCAGAGTGCCTCTTGGGTATCACCAGAAGATGTCCATCAATAATCGGCGCAATATCCATAAAGGCTATCGTTCGTTCATCCTCATAGACTCTGGTACTGGGAATTTCACCGTTAACGAGCTTGCAAAAAATACAATCCATGGCGCCTCCTTTGCTGGTTAACTTAGTTATAGACACAACCAGGAAACACAATCCGTAACAAACTCAATTATTCGATATCATGTTAAGTATGGTCCGGCCGGCCAATATTCCACTGGCGGATGCCTGCAGTAATCCGCGGGTCAGACCGGCACCATCGCCAATGACAAAAAGATTCTGAACCTCAGATTCCAAAGAAGGGGAAAGCTTGATTCGGTTGGAGTAAAACTTCACTTCAACACCATACAGCAAGGTGTGATGAGAAAATATGTCGGGGGTCAGTCCTTCCATAGCCTCCAGCATTTCCAGAATGCTTTTGAGAAAACGGTAGGGAAGAACAAAAGACAGGTCGCCGGGCGTGGCCGAGCTCAAGGTGGGGTGGGTGATACAGCGGCTGATCCGGGAAGGAGTTGACCGACGACCAGCCAGGAGATCGCTAAGTCTTTGGACAATGGGCCCGTTGCCCAGCATATTAGCCAATCTGGCAATATGCTGCCCATAAGCAATGGGCTCATGGAACGGATGGGTGAAATAACTAGACACCAGCAGGGCAAAATTAGTGTTGGGGGTTTTATGTCCGGCGTAGCTATGGCCGTTTACCGTAATGATATCCCCATACTCCTCACGGACTACCTCACCGTAAGGATTCATGCAAAACGTGCGAACTTTATCGTCGAAGCTGGGCGAGTGGAAAACCAATTTACACTCATATCCCTCATTTGTTAAGTTTTCCATGAGCACCGCGGGGGTCTCAATTCTGAGTCCGATGTCCACGGCATTGGTTGCCGATGACAGGTGAAGCTGCCCGGCCTGTTTCCGCATCCAGTCGGCACCTGAGCGGCCCGGTGCGGAAATTACATATTCTGCCCCGAATTCGCGTCCGTCGGCTAAGGAGATGCCGGTCACTCGGCCATCTTTGGTGGTGATCTTTTCGACCTGGCTGGTCACATGGACAGACAGCCGTCCATCCAGATGTCTCCTCATATTTTTCAGTACTTCATAGCAATTATCAGTTCCGATATGCCGCACTCGAGATGGAATATAAAACATGCCGGCCAACCGGGCCTTCCTGGCCAAATCCTCTGCTTTTTCCGGGCTCAGCCCGAACATCCGATCAGGAGCACCGAATTTACAATAGATTCCATCTGCGTCCAGTAGTAAACGTTCCAACTCAGGGCCGGGCAGAAACTCATTTAAAACTCCGCCGACTTCAGAGGAAATAGTCAGTTTGCCGTCGCTGAAGGCTCCCGCCCCTCCCCAACCCATAAGCAGATCACGGCCAACGTGCCGCTCGCGCTCTGTAATGTCCTTGCCTTGATCGAAAATAGCGACATCGGTCACACCCGCCTCAATCAAGGTTAACGCGGCAAATATTCCAGCCGGGCCGGCTCCGATAATGATCACTTGATAATTGGTCATAACTTATGAGATATCCACCTTAATCATTCATGAATGGTGATTCGCCCTCGACGAAAAAACAGATATTTTAAGAAGTTGCGATCTGAATTTCTCTGCATCCTCTTAGTTACGCTTTTTCCTTCAAGCTAAGTCTCATAGACATGAAACATTGATCATAATTTCCGCCCGGCCGCCGCCAGCAACTCATGGCCTAACGAGCATAATCTACAGCTCTAGTCTCACGAATTACGGTGACCCGTATTTGGCCTGGATAAATTAGTTCAGACTCAATTTTACGAGCGACCTCGCTGCATAGCAGGACTGATTCATCATCGCTTATGTCATCACTGGAGACAATTATTCTAAGTTCCCGACCGGCTTGAATGGCATAGGTCTTGCCAACACCAGGGAATGATTTGGCAATTTTCTCTAAATCTTCCAATCGTTTAATGTAAGTCTCAAGCATCTCGCGGCGGGCCCCGGGTCGTGCGCCCGACAAGGTGTCTGCCGTTTGAACCAGCACGGCCAGAACAGATTCAGGGGGAGTGTCTTCGTGATGAGCGGCAATGCTATGGATGACCTTATTAGATTCATTGTACTTCTTGGCTAAATCGGCCCCTATGAGAGCATGCGGGCCTTCGACTTCATGATCAACAGCCTTACCAATGTCATGGAGCAACCCGGCGCGTTTGGCCTGCTTGGCATTGAGATTGAGTTCTGAGGCCATGATGCCGCATAAGAAAGCTACCTCAATGGAGTGTTGCAAGACATTTTGGCCGTAGCTGCTCCGGTATTTGAGTTTTCCAATTAGTTTTATCAACTCGGGATGGATGCCGTGGACACCGACATCAAAGGTGGCCTGCTCTCCAGCTTCCCTTAATGAAACCTCCATTTCCTGAGTAACCTTCTCTACCACTTCCTCTATCCGAGCCGGGTGGATGCGCCCGTCGTTAATCAGTCTTTCTAATGATAATTTAGCTATTTCACGTCTTATGGGATTAAACCCGGACAAAATGACAGCCTCCGGTGTGTCGTCTATAATCAGATCAATCCCGGTGGCCGCCTCAATCGCTCGAATATTGCGCCCTTCTCGGCCAATGATTCGACCCTTCATGTCGTCGCTGGGCAAGTTGACGACCGAAACGGTTTTCTCGGCCACATAATCGCCCGAATATCGTTTGATGGCCAGGGCAATTATTTCTTTAGCCTTCTTGTCGGATATCTCTTTTGTTTCAGTTTCAATCCTCTTGATTTTTTTGGCCGCCTCGTGACGGGCTTCCTGCTCCATTTGCTGAATCAACATATCCCGGGCTTCTTCTGATGTAATTCCAGCAAGTCTTTCCAAATGCTGTTTTTGTTTCGCCACGAGATCTTCATACATTAGCTCCAAATCCTTAGCCTGATGCTCCCGTTGGACGATCTCATTTTCCCTTTTTGACAGGTCGCTTTCTCTCGAGTCGACAACAGAGAGCTTCTTTTCTAAGTTATCTTCCTTCTGAACCAACCTCTTTTCCAGCGATTGCAGTTCGGCGCGCCGTTCCTTGGTTTCGCGTTCGACCTCCTGTTTCATTTGATACAGAGAATCCTTCGCCTGAATTTTGGCTTCCTTAAGAACCGTTTCGGCTTCTTTGTGACCCGCGCTAATAATCAGTTCGGATTGGGTTTGGGCGGATTTTATATTGGATTCCAGCATCCTTTTCCGGATGAGGATACCAAAAAAAATTCCAGCAACCAGCGCGGCGCTGGCGATGAAAATGGCTGTGGCTGTCAAAACAATCACCTCCCCTAATATGTTACCGGCCGACATTTTGGAGGAAAAGGCATGGTCTCGTTTCCTAGAAAAAGGATATTCTTCAGGGCGAGAATAGTCAGCCTGTAATTATCTGGTTACATTAGTGTCAGCAAAACCGGGGAATGCTCATTCGGCGATGACCAAACTGGGGGACTACAAGGTCGGGCAGGCACGCTTCCAAACCAAACCAGGACGGGATAGACTTGATGATCTTGTTATCTTGATAAAACCGACTCTATTTCATCTAATACCTATGGAGATAGTTATTATTTGCCAGTTCTCTATTCAAGAAACAGCTATCAGATGCCGGCCGCTCCTGCGGGGCCGCAGCTTAATTACCCGGCACTATATGTTAAGGGTTCAAAATATCAAGACCTGATAAAGATCATGTGTGTTTCTCGCCCTAGGCTAAGCATCTTAAACGCCCATTACCCGCCTTATTTTCCCGCCTGAGTCGGATCACGGCAAACTAATGTGCTTCTACCCAGTTATATTGAAAACTATTCCCCCGCCCAGCCGTGTAGACGGCGCGTCTTGAACCTACCTGAAAGGTGGGAGCCCAAATTACTCCTTTAGGCTTACCTGCGCAATGAGGTCATGCACACCAGAGCAGGGAAGGCCCCCGGCTCAAAACTATTGGCTCAAAATGTTTCCGCCTATCACGAGCAAGGCAGGGGAACTATTTAATAATTATGTGTATCAATCAGATTAAGCATGTGATCGATACGGTTGTCCAGCTCCTTGTTCAGCCGGTCATAGGCCTCTTTTAGTTCAAAGTAATCCCCGGCAATGTTTAACGCGGCTGTGATAACTGCTTTAAGATTCTGCCGGGAGCCACTGTCTATCATACTTTCTTCTATTTTACGCTTTAGATAGTTGATTATTTTTTTGTTTCGATCATCGTCCGCATCGCTCTTGACCCGAAGCTCCAGGCCCATTATTTCTAAGATGATAATCTTGTTCACAAAAACCTCAAGCTATATGATAGAGTCTATTTTTTTGATTAGCAATTCGAGCTCTGTGATGATTCGATCCTTTTCGGTTTGATTAAGCAATTCAGCTTGGGGTTTAAGTCTAATCTTTTCTGTCAGCTTACCTAGTTGTATAGCTAATTCTTCGTTTTCTAGAGACAGCCTGCGGTAACCAGCCACCAGGCGTTTAACCATATCCTCCAGCAAGTCAATCCGGTTGGGCTCCATCTCTGATCCTCATCAACCCGTCCCATATATGTTAACCTATTTTCAGAATAAAAGTCAAGCGATAGTTTGCACCATCGATTGCAGGACGGGAGGGGTTCAACGCCTGGTTATACCAACGGCCGGCCTAAAACATACGGTCCCATCCGGGATAGACTCACCGTCGACGAGTGTAAAGGATTTGATCATAACCCGGTCACCTATGATCGCATCTTTGATTAAACAAAACGGCTCGACATGACAGGCTTGGCCGAGCTGAGTTCGGCCTTCCAAGATGGTGTGCGGATAGATCACGGTGTCACGGCCCAGTGTCACTTGCGGGCCGACAAAGACAGTCTGTTCGCCGATGATACTGACACCATCGAGCATCCATTTGCGCAGTCGTTTCAGATTAAGATGACTTTCGGCCTGGGCCAGATCCACTCTGGTGTTGATGCCCTTCACTTGGACCGAATCTTCGACGCAAAAGGCAGTCACTCGAAGCCCCCGGGTGGAAGCCAGCCCCACAATATCTGTCAGATAATATTCCCCGGCCTTATTATCATCCTTGATTTCATTTACCAGGCTGAAGAGAAGACGGGAGTCGACCAAATAGATGCCCGTGTTGATCTCTGTTATCCGAAGCTGAGCAGGCGTGGCGTCCTTATGTTCAACAATGGCCGAAACCGACCCTTGATCGTTTTTTATAATCCGGCCATAGCCTGAAGGATTGTCAATTTGGACAGTCATCACACTAATGCCGGCAGATGTTTCCAGGTAATGGCGGTAGAAGCTTTCGAGGGTAGCCTGTTCCAACAATGGCACGTCGCCACACAAGACAATAACCGGGCCGTCAAAAGAGGCCATAACATCAGCACAGCATTTGACCGCATGACCGGTGCCCCTCTGGGATTCCTGGAGAACCATGGTCAAAACCGGATTATCAAAGACTTGTCGGACCCGATCGGCTTGATACCCGATAACCACATGAATGTTTTTGAGACCACAGAGTAACAACGTCTCAATCACATAAGAAAGTATAGGCCGGCCGGAAAGAGGATGAAGAACTTTGGCCAGGCCGGACTTCATTCGAGTCCCTTGGCCTGCGGCTAGAACAATGGCAGAAACATCTTTCACCTTTGTCACCCGGAACAAAAAAAAAGGGCAAGACCTGGGCGGCCCTGCCCTTAGGAATCAAGTTAGACGTCACATTCTCTTTTTGGACGCGATGCTTATTCTAGCTATGGCCCGTCGCAAGGCCGCCTCAGCCCTGGCGAAATCAATAGCTTCATCTTTTGCAGCCTGGGCCACTCGCTTTTCGGCCCTTTCTCTGGACCGCCTGGCTCGCTCAAGGTCAATCTTTTCCGGTGGTTCGGCCGCATCCGCGAGGATCGTCATCTTATTGTTGGAGACCTCAGCAAAACCGCCTGAGATAAAAAGGCGTTCCTCTTCCTTACCGACCCTATACCTCATTTCCCCAACCTGCAATGAGGTCAAAAACGGAATGTGACTAACCAGCACGCCGAATTCGCCCATTACCCCAGGGGCGACAGCAATATCGACGACTTTGCTGACGACCATCCTGCTGGGTGTAACCACCTCCAGCAGAAGCCTATGTTCCAAGTGCTTCTCAGTCATTTAATCACCGTCCCTTTTTTACGGCTATCATCCGGCCATCTTCTTGGCTTTGGCAACAACTTCTTCAATCCCGCCAACCATGTAAAAAGCCTGTTCGGGAAGGTCGTCATATTTTCCGTCACAAATATCCTTGAAGCTCCGCACGGTTTCAGGGACCGACACAAACGCGCCGGGTGTCCCGGTAAATTGTTCGGCCACGTGAAACGGCTGTGACAGGAAGCGTTGGATTCTTCTGGCTCGAGCCACCGTCACTTTGTCTTCATCGGATAGCTCGTCCATACCTAAGATGGCGATAATGTCCTGGAGATCCTTATACTTTTGGAGGATCTGCTGAACACGTCGGGCGGTGAGATAGTGTTCCTCTCCGACATAGTTGGGATCGAGAATTCGAGAGGAGGAGTCAAGTGGATCAACCGCTGGATAGATACCTAATTCAGCGATAGGCCGGGAAAGAACGACTGTCCCGTCTAAGTGGGCAAACGTCGTGGCCGGGGCCGGGTCAGTCAAGTCGTCGGCCGGAACGTAAACGCACTGGACAGACGTGATTGAGCCTTTATTGGTTGAGGTGATCCGTTCCTGGAGTTCACCAAGGTCGGTACCCAGAGTCGGTTGATAACCAACGGCCGAGGGAATACGGCCAAGCAAGGCTGAAACCTCAGCGCCGGCCTGAGTAAACCGGAAGATATTGTCAACGAACAAGAGGACGTCTTGTCCCTGTTCATCCCGGTAATACTCTGCAGCGGTCAGAGCAGATATGGCCACCCGAGCTCGCGCTCCAGGCGGTTCGGTCATCTGACCATAGATCAAAGCGGCTTTGCTGATAACGCCGGATTCTTTCATTTCTAAGTAAAGATCGTTCCCTTCACGGGTTCTTTCACCGACGCCGGCAAAGACAGAGATACCACCATGATGCATGGCGATATTGTGAATCATTTCCATCATCACGACCGTCTTACCAACGCCGGCCCCGCCGAACATCCCCATCTTACCGCCACGAGGAAAAGGAACCAACAAGTCGATAACCTTGACACCCGTCTCCAAGACTTTGACGGTTGTATCTTGGTCGACGAAGGCTGGAGCATGGCGATGGATCGGCATGTATATGTCGGACTTGATCTCGCCCAACCCGTCCACCGGCCGGCCGACCACGTTCAGCACCCGGCCCAGGCAGGAGTCGCCAACCGGCATCATGATCGGATTGCCCGTATCGGTAACTTCCATGCCCCGGACCAAACCATCGGTGGTGTCCATGGCGATACACCGGACAACGTTGTCTCCAAGATGCTGGGCCACTTCAATGATAAGATTACCGGGCTCATCACTAATTGCAGGGTTGGATATACTTAAGGCAGTCAAAATCGACGGGAGCTTACCTTCCTCAAACTCCGCATCAACCACTGGCCCGATGACCTGATTTATTTTGCCTACGTTCATATTTTTTCACGGCCTCCCAGGAGTTTTAAGTAGTTTTATTCTTAGAATATTACTTCAACGCCTCAGCGCCGCCGACGATGTCCATCAACTCCTTGGTTATAGCCGCCTGCCGGGCCTTGTTATAAACCAGGGTAAGATTTTGGACCATTTCATTGCAGTTTTTGGTGGCGTTATCCATAGACGCCATGCGGGCGGCATGTTCACTTGTCTCGGTCTGCAAGAAGGCATTATATATTTGTACACTTATGTGCTTAGGCAGCAGGTCGATCATCAGGCTTGCGGCTGAGGGTTCACACAAGTATTCCAAGGTGGGACCAAATTGGGCTGTCTCCGCTTGGTCCGGCGGAGTAATAGGAAGGAGCTTAATCACATCCGGCACCTGTTTGCCCAGACTCAGAAAACGGGCGTAAACCAGGTAAACCTCGTCAACTACCGGTTCAGCTTCACTCAAAAAAGCTTTTATAAAGGAGTTGGCGATGTTGTTGACAAGTCCAATTTCAACCCGGCCCAATACACCAATATGTTCCGCATTGATGGCGTACGGTTTTCTGCGGAAGAAATCTCGCCCTTTCTTGCCGATGCAGGTCAGGTCAACTTCCAGGCCCGCAGCCTGCTTTTGCTTGAGCAGCTTCTCCGCCCGATTTATGAGATTCATATTAAAACTGCCGCACAGTCCCCTGTCGGAGGTCATTAAAACTACACGGATCCTTTTAACCTCTTCCTTGGGAGTCAGCAGCGGATGAATATCCGGCTCTAAACGCGAGGACAAGTTGCCCAGGACCTCGGAAAACTTACGAGCGTATGGTTCGAAGTTTTCCATCTTAGCCTGGGCCCCCCGCAGTCTTGCGGCAGCCACCATATTCATGGCCCGAGTGATCTGTTTGGTCTTTTTTACCGCCCCAATTTTTCGGAGAATATCTTTTAGAGTCGCCATAGGTTATCTTTCAGTCCGTTTGCCGGCTAGTTAGTTACGGTTGAAACACCTGTTTGAACTCTTTAAGAGCGTTAATCAGTTTTTCTTCTAACGCCGGTTCAATTTTCTTCTTGTCTGCGATTTCTTTGAGAAGATCCGGGTGTTTTGTTTCCATGAACTCCAGCATCTGACTTTCATAAGCAGCCATTGCCTCGACAGGATGCTCATCGAGAAAGCCTTTGGCCCCAGCAAACAAAATGGCGACTTCATGCTCGGCCAGCATAGGTTTATATTGCGGTTGTTTCAAAACTTCAACCAAACGACGACCGCGATTTAATTGAGCCAGGGTATTCTTATCCAAGTCTGAGCCGAATTGGGCAAAGGCTTCCAGTTCCCGGTATTGAGCCAGGTCAAGACGCAAACTACCAGCCACCTGTTTCATTGCTTTGGTTTGGGCGGCGCCGCCGACCCGAGAGACCGAGAGACCGACGTTGATGGCGGGTCTAACACCGGAGAAGAACAGGCTTGGTTCGAGGTAAACCTGACCGTCCGTAATGGAAATAACGTTGGTCGGGATATAGGCGGACACGTCACCGGCTTGAGTTTCGATGATCGGCAGGGCGGTTAAGGAACCGAATCCCAGCTTCTCATTTAATTTTGCAGCGCGTTCCAGCAGCCTGGAGTGGTTGTAAAAGATGTCGCCGGGGAAAGCTTCACGGCCCGGTGGCCGCCTGAGCAGCAGGGAGACCTGACGATAGGCCACAGCCTGTTTTGACAGATCGTCGTAAATGATCAGGGCATGGCGGCCGCTGTCTCGATAGTATTCACCGATGGCACAGCCGGCATAGGGAGCGATGTACTGCATGGTGGCCGGGTCACTGGCGCAGGCGGCCACAACGGTCGTATACTCCATGGCGCCGTGCTGTTTAAAAATATCCACTACCTGGGCGACCGTAGATTTCTTTTGGCCAACGGCGACGTAGATACAATAAACATCAGTATTCTTCTGATTCAGAATGGCATCGACACAGACCGCAGTCTTGCCGATCTGCCGGTCGCCGATGATCAATTCACGTTGGCCACGTCCGATGGGAGTCATGGCGTCAATGGCCTTGATCCCGGTATACATGGGTTCGTTGACGGGCGACCGGGCGATAACGCCTGGGGCAACCAGTTCCATCCGGCGAAACTCTTTAGCATCAATGGGGCCTTTGCCGTCAATAGGTAAACCTACAGCATCAATTACCCGTCCCAAGACCGCATCACCAACGGGGACTTCAGCAATGCGCCCGGTTCTTTTGACGGTGTCGCCTTCTTTGATCTGACTGACATCGCCCATAATGGCCACACCGACGTTATCCTCTTCCAGATTCAGGCAAAGGCCGAAAATACCGCCGGGAAACTCAAGCATTTCCATGGCCATGGCCTTTTCGACACCATATACCCGGGCGATGCCGTCGCCAACGGATAGAACGGTGCCCGTTTCGGAGACCTCTACCTTCTTATCATAATCCTTGATTTGGCCTCTTATAATCTGGCTTATTTCTTCAGCTTTGATTTCCATCAGGCAAACTCTCCCATTTTTAGAGATTCTTTCAAAGTCGCCAGTTGCGTCCTAACGCTTCCATCAAAGATGAGGTCGCCGACTTTAGCCGTCACCCCACCGATCAACGAGGGATCAATAGCAACATCAACCTCGACCTTTTTTTTGGTCACTAACTCAAGGGCCGAGATAATCCTTGTCCGAGCATCTGTCGTCATCTCAACCGCGGAAGTGATATGAGCCCTGACAACGTTTGATATCGCGTCGGTAAGTTGGTGATAGTACTTAGTTATATATTGGATATAACCAATTCGGCGTTTCTCCAAGAGCAACTGCAAAAAATTATTAGCGATTACAGATAAACCAAGTTTATCCAACACGGCTCGCAAGACCATTTTCCTGGTCTCTTGATCGAATATCGGATTTGAGACGGCCTGCAGGAAATCCGGGCTTTCCAGACACAGTTGGGAAAAAATATTTAGTTCTTGTCCATAGAGCTGGAGGTTACCGTCTTCCGTTCCGATATTCAGCAGAGCCTTGGCGTAACGTTTGGAGATAGATAGGTTGGTCAATTTGTCTCCCCCACTTTCGAGATGAAGTCATCAATCAGGCGAGCGTGGTCCGTCGGCTGGATTTCTCTTTCTAAGATATCTTTGGCGGTACGGGCGGCCAGTTCGGCAATTTCAGTGCGGAGAAGATTTTTGGCGTTACTAATTTCTTGCTTGATAGTATTTTGCGCCTGTTCTTGAATTCGCTTGGCCATCAGCTTGGCGCCGGCAATAATTCTTGCCCTTTCAGCCTCACCTTGGAGCCGGAACTCCTGGATGATTTTGTCCCGTTCTCCTTTGAGGACGGACAACCTCTGCTCATATTCCAGGTAGGCCAGCCGAACAGATTCCTTCTTAGCTTCGATATCTTGTAACGTTCGTTTGATATCCTCTTGGCGGTGGCTAAAGAATTCCTTTATGGGCTTCCGGAGGACATAGATCAAGATGCCCATCAGCAGTACGAAGTTAACCGTTCTCTTAATTAGATCCCAGATTTTGGCGGAGTCATCGGCACCTTCGTGGCCGCCACCGCCCGAGGCCAGCGCCACAGAGTAAAGACCCACCAGCAGAACGGCGGCCAAAACCGTCGGCCAACCTTTTTTAATTATGGACTTCATCCGATTTGATTTTATCATTTTATCCCTCTACCTAGAATCTTCTCGGCCATAGCCGTGGAAAAGGTCTCTGCCTGCGTCTCCAGTGATTTCTTGGCCTGGGAGAATTCGTCGGATATCTGGGCCGTTATCTTCTTAATTATTTCATCGGCCTTTTGATTCGCCTCTTGCAGTAAGGATTTTTCGTCTTCCTTTGCTGAGGATTTGAGTCTGCTCTTTTCTTCCAACCCTTTCGCCTTGGCCAGGTCGAGGGCAGCCTTGATTTCTTCTTTCTTGCGGTTGATACTTTGCTCGAACTTATTGAGATCATTCTGCAAAGTTGCAATCCTTTGGCTGCGCTTCCGCAAGATTTCTCGGATCGGCCGATAGAGGAACATGTTTAAGAGCCAGACCAGAATGAGGAAATTTCCCATCTGGATGAATAGGGAAACGTCAATGCTAACCATGAATCACCCCGCTGGTGGAAATATTGATTAATAGGTTAGTTTAGTTGTAAAAACAGCACGCCAAACGGAAAAAACCATTACCTTATTTTGGTTCATCTGTCAAAGGTTTTTTTGAAAACGATCCATTTTTTTCCCCTGCCTCGGCGCAACTCGTTGAGCTTCTTAGACGTCATGCCCGGCTACCGAGGCGATTGGGGCCATCATTCCGGTCTCTCAGTATCAACCGGTCCTCCGCCAAGGGGTGAATCCTCTTTATCAGGCGCAGACATTTTAGAAAAACCTTCAAAAACGGCCCCTTCTTCGATGACCAGGCAGGGAGTTTCCACATTTCCGTAGAATCGCCCCGGCTCCTTTATTTCAACCCTCTCTCGGATGAACAAATCACCTTTCATCTCACCGCTGATTATAACTACGTCTGCCCGCACCTGGGAATTAATCTTTGCCGTCTGGCCGATAATTAATACCCCTGAGGAGTTTATTTCTCCGGTGAAAAGTCCATCGACCTGAACCGTACCGGTAAAAGTTAGTTTCCCTTCCGATTCCGTGTCCTTCCCCAAGAAAGCTTTAATCTCTCCGATCTTATGCTTCTGGAACCTGTTCTTCATGTTCGGAATCTCCCTTAAGCATCCATTTTATCCCCAACCTAGACCAATAACCTCTTGCGGCTGAGACACTAGACCCATGGACCAAATCTTGGAAAGCAAGAGCCGTCAAGATGTTTCTTGCTCACTCCCCGCGGAATGAAAAATAAACCGTCTCATGCTGATATTCATGAGTATACCTAAGGAAATCATGGTAGAAATGACCGAGGACCCACCGTAACTAATGAGCGGAAGTGGAATCCCGACGACCGGTAGTACGCCGGTGACCATCCCCACATTGATCACTATCTCCAGAAAAAGGTAAGACACAACCCCAAAGGCCAGCATGTTTCCATATTGATCTCGAGATCTTTGAGCAATATTGAGACCCCAGAGCACCAGAATAAGAAATAGCAGGATCAAAACCAACGACCCCATTAATCCCCACTCCTCTGCCAGCACTGAAAAAGCAAAATCGGTGTGTTGTTCGGGCAAGAACTTCAATTGGCTTTGGGTTCCTTTTAGAAAACCTTTACCCCAAAACTGCCCAGATCCAACTGCAATTTTGGATTGAATGATGTGATATCCAGCGCCCAACGGATCATTGTCGGGAGACATGAAGGTCAGGATTCGATTCCTTTGATAATCTTTCATAAAATGCCAGGCCACGGGAGCCGCGGCTATCCCCGAGATAGATATCAAAGCTATTGTTTTCCATTTTATTCGGACATATAGAAACATGATGCCCGACAGCAGCACAAGGATAAAGGCGCTGCCCAGATCAGGTTCTTTCAGAATCAAGACTGCCGGCATCAATACCAGGAACGCAGGAGTAATCAAATCCCTAAGGGAATATCCGTCTTTGATTTCATTCAGGCAAAAATACTTGGCCAAGACCATGATTAAAATTACCTTCATGGACTCTGAAGGTTGATAGGAAAAAAAGCCCAAATTGATCCACCGCTGGGAACCTGATATGGCCCGGCCGATGACCAGGACGACAACTAGAAAAAACAAATTAATAAAATATGCCGGGTAAGCATAGCTCTGAAACTTATGATAGTCAAAACTCAGGCTCGCAATCATGCAGCACAACCCCATAATCACCCAATATATTTGTTTTACATAGATTTTCTGGCCGGTCCCGCCAAAGGTGGAAAATGTTGCGCTATAAAGATTAAGCACCCCGATAGAGGCGATGATCAAAACCACCATCAACAGGAGCCAATCGAAGTTATTGATTAGTCTGCGGTCAATCAACATGCGATCTCGCCTCACGGAACTGATTGGCCAGGTCTCCGGGATCTTCGGTATAGTTTTTGAGCAACGTCTGCAAGGTCTGATCCCATTCCTTGGAATTATTCTTCAAAGCCAAAAAAGCCTCGATCACCCGTTTAGCTATTGGTCCGGCGGTACTGCCTCCATGTCCGGCGTGTTCCATCAGAACGGAAACGGCGATTTCCGGGCTGTCATAAGGCGCAAAAGCGACAAACCAGGCATGATCACGGTATTTATAGGGCAACTGCTGTAGCTTCAGTCTGGTTTTCCCTATCTTGATCACCTGCGCCGTTCCAGTCTTACCGGCCACCTTTATCCCTGGTATTTTGGCTCGTGTCCCGGTCCCACCTTCCACCACCCACAGCAGGCCATTCCGCACCGCTTCGATGTGTCGAGGTGACGCATCTATGTGACGAAGCACCTCTGGAGCTACCTTGGTCACCCCGCCACCGCCGACTTTCTCAATCTGAGCCACCACTGTTGGTTTATAAATGATGCCCTTGTTGGCCATGGCCGAGATAACTTGAGCCATTTGCAAAGGGGTGGCCAGATCAAAACCCTGGCCGATGGCCACCGGCAACGTTTCTCCCTTCTGCCAGGATTCTTTGAACCGGCGAAGCTTCCATTCTCTGTCCGGGACAAGGCCCGGCTTTTCGTTGGCCAGGTTAATGCCCGTAACCTGACCTAGCCCCAGGTCCCTGGCGTAAGTGGCTATGTTATCCACGCCGAGCTTCTGGCCGACTTTATAAAAATAGACATCACAGGAATCGACTATGGCCCGGTGGAGGTTGATGCTGCCATGGCCGCCCTTTCTCCAACATCGATACACGCCATTGCCTAAAGCATATGAACCGGAACAGCTCAACCTGGTATCGGGTGTAATTACACCTTTTTCCAAGCCGGCGATGGCGGTAATAATTTTGAAAGTGGACCCTGGCGGATATTGGCCTTGAATGGCCCGATTCTCTAGGGGATGATCGGATCGATTAACCAAATCTTTCCATTCACCAGAAGTCAATCCTCGGACAAAGACATTTTGATCGAACGCCGGCGAGCTGGCCATAGCCAGAATGGATCCATTGCGCGGGTCCATGGCGACGATAGCTCCGGCATTGCCCCGCAGAGCCTCCTCGGCCACCATTTGAAGGCGAATATCAATGGTCAGATACAGGTTGCTCCCTGGAGTAGGATCTTGGTGACTTAGCTCTTTTAGTTCCCGGCCCGCCGCATCCACCTCTATCTGGCGCTGTCCCCTCTGCCCGTTCAAGGAGACTTGCCATTCTTTTTCGATGCCGGACTTTCCAACCTGGTCACCCGGCTTATTAATCGTATATCGACCGCTTTTAAGCTGGGGGAGGGTGATTTCGCCCAAGTACCCGATCATGTGTGAGGCGGCGCTCTTAAGAACGTAGTTTCGCCGCGGCTCAATTTCAATGGAGACACCGGGTAGAATCAGTTTGTTCGTTTCTATTTTAGCCAATTCATCCCATTGGATATCGCTTTTGATCCGATAAGACTTAAACGGCACGTTCCGGGCTTTGTTAATGCGTTCCTCTAAAAGCGTGGCAGGCGTGTCGAGAATTTTTGACAAATTTGCGACCAGGGCATCCGGATCCGGCACGTCTTCTAAGGTCACGGCGAGATTGTAAGAAGGTCGGTTGTCGGCCAATAAGATTCCATTACGATCCAGGATCAGCCCGCGCGCCGGCAACACGTCAAGAAACCTGACCCGATTATTCTCTGACAGGTGCTTGTATTCCTGTCCCTTAATGATCTGGAGATACCACAAATGGACCAGAAGCAAAAGGACAACCACGGCCATAGATATGGCGAAAATGGAAATCCGGAGACGATGTTCTTCGGGATCATAGGTATCCAATAGATCGCTATGCTTCAAAGAATTCACCCCCAAGACATAGGCAAGGTCGGCCGATAATTGATGAAATTGGGGTCAGGTTATCCACTCTGCTCGGCGTGAGGTGTTTTCTGCAGCAGCCGACTTTGGTATTGATCAAATTTGGCAAAAATATAGAAAATGACGGGGCTGGCCAGGGCCCCCGTGACAGCCTGAAACAACGAGAACCTCAAAAAAGGCAGGACCTGAATACTATCCGAAGTGAACACAACCAAACCGCCCAACAAAACGAATCCTTTTACAATACTTGAGAGGAACACGATAAAAGCCTGGTAGAAAGCCATTCTGATATTAAAATGGATCCAAAGTTGATAGGTGATGATGAATACCACATAATATATGGTCATGTAGAGTCCCAGGAATTCTCCTGACAACATATCCACCAAGAACCCCATTATGACACTGATCAACAGGCCCGGCAGATAAGTTTGTGAAAACCCGAGATAAATGACAAAAACATTGACCAAATCAAGGTATTCAGCGTAAGGCAACCCAGCCAAAATGGCCGTTTGACTAACCAGCACGGCCAGTCCGAAGAAGAAAAAGACCAGGAATGATTTCATTTTCCGCCCGAAGATTCATAAAAATCAGGTTGAGCGGATCTAAGAACAACCATGACCATCTCCAGACGAGTAAAATCCACCCCCGGTTCGACTTCCACTTCCTGGAAAATTCCAGTCTTCGCCGGCCAGGTTCTAATTACTCGGCCAATTAAAATGCCACTGGGGAAGATGCCGCATTGTCCGGAAGTAATAATATTGTCACCGGAGACGACTTGATTCTTTCGTAAAATGTATTTAAGGCGACAGGTAGTTTCCGATTGGCCAACCAAGATGCCTTTGGTTCTGGTACTTTGAATAACGGCGTCGACTGAGCTGTTATGATCGATAATCAACAGTACCTTAGAATAGTGAGACGAGGTACTGATCACTCGCCCTACCAGTCCTCGATGAGTGATCACAGGCAAATTAGTTTCCATGCCGTCTCTTGAGCCGCGATCGATAATCACCGTTTTATACCAGGCCGAGGAGTCCCGGCCCACAATTTTGGCCCCGACCATGTCAAAGCTGGAGTTGTTCTTAAAGTGAAGAAGGTCTCTCAGACGCTGGGTGGTTAAGGCGTCCTCTCGAAACCGGTCATTCTCAAATCTAAGTCGGTCAATTTCGTCTTTCAATAACTCATTTTCCCGGCGCACATCTAATAGGTTCAGATAATCCTTGAGAAAACCGGCGAGGGATTTCTGGGAGGAGGCAATTGATTTCTGGACCGGGCCGATGAGCTCGACAAAAAACTTCTCAACGGGACTAAAACTCTTTTGTCGACCGAAATCAAAAGAGATTATAGTCAGTATGGCGACAGCCACCAGGCCAGTGATAATTGGCGCTTGAAATCTATTGAAAAACGACACTAGTCCTCAAGGTGCTTAAGGCATGGATGGGGGTTAGAATTTTGCCGATAACTGGAGCGATTGTTCTGCCCCTAATCTGGATATGGATTAAGCGGGTGAATAGGGTGGCCGCTGTTTCGGGACGAAATGCCTATTTGATCATGACCTCCTTTAGGATGGCCATACTATCTAATGCCTTGCCTGAGCCTAAGACTACCGTGGAAAGCGGATCTTCAGTAATCGTGATAGGCAAGTTGGTCTCCTCACGTAACAACTTATCCAGGTTCTTAAGCAACGCTCCACCGCCAGTCAGGAAGATGCCGCGGTCCACGATGTCGGCGGCCAGCTCAGGAGGTGTTTGTTCCAACGCCACCCGCACGGTTTCGACAATGGCGTCAATCTGTTCGATGATGGCTTTGCGCACTTCTTCCGAGTCGATAGCCAGTATCTTGGGGATTCCCGAGACCAGGTCGCGGCCCTTCACTTCAATGGTTTGGACTCGTTCCTCAGGATAAGCCGTGCCAATGGTGGTCTTAATGATCTCAGCCGTCCGCTCGCCAATCAGAAGATTATATTTCCTTTTGATGTGTTGCAAGATGGATTCGTCCATCTTGTCGCCACCTACTCTGACTGATTTACTATAGACGATCCCGGCCAGGGAAATGACCGCCACCTCGGTTGTGCCGCCACCTATGTCCACGACCATGTTGCTGATAGGCTCGGTTATGGGTAGCCCGGCCCCAATCGCGGCCGCCATCGGCTCTTCAATCAGGAAGACCTCTCTAGCCCCGGCAGATTCCGCAGATTCCCTGACCGCTCTTTTTTCAACCTGAGTAATCCCGGAAGGGACACAGACGATGATTCTGGGGCGGACTAAATTACGGCGGTTATGGACCTTCCGAATAAAATGTCTCAGCATGGCCTCGGTGACCTCAAAATCAGCAATTACCCCGTCTTTCATCGGTCTGATGGCCACGATATTGCCAGGTGTCCGGCCAAGCATCATTTTGGCTTCTTTTCCCACAGCTAAGACCTTGTTACCGCCGCTACGGCCATTTTTTCGGACAGCAACAACCGATGGTTCGCTCAGTACGATCCCTTTCCCTTTGACATAAACTAATGTATTTGCCGTTCCCAAGTCAATTGCCAGATCGTTTGAAAAAAGACCCAGTATAGGATCTAAAATCATTTCCATTCTCTCCTTATCAATAAAAAGTGCCTACTGAAATTCAGCAAAAGTCATTAACAGAAAAAAATGACCCTGTCGAGAGAATTCATTCAACCAGCTCTTAATTTAAACAGAATCAATTATATGCTTGACAAAGGACTGATCTTATGGTTAACAGAGCCAACTTCTTCAGCAAAGGATAAATAACATGAAAAGAACATATCAGCCGCACAATTTACGAAGGAAGAGAACCCACGGTTTTCTTAAGCGCATGAGCGCTAAGGGCGGACGCTTGGTCATCGCAAACAGACGCGCCAAGGGCCGAAAGCGCCTGGCCGCCTAGTCTGGATCAACATTGGGGCTAAGTGCCTAACTGGCTGGTTCGCGTAAAGCTTTTGAAAAGAGAAAAACTAAAACCAAACGGGCTGTCCCGGTCACTCCGCATCCGGAATAAAAAGGATCATGAAGCCAACAGATTACGTGGGCGAAAGATCCATACAGAGCATTTTATCATTAAGTATAGCAACAACGATGTCGGTGTGACCAGAATTGGCCTGGGAGTTTCCCGACGGGTGGGGAATGCCGTTGTTAGAAACCGGATAAGGCGCCTCATTCGAGAGTTCTTTCGGCAAAACAGAGAAGCTTTTCCCCAGGGCATTGACCTCGTAGTCATCGCCAAACCCGTCTGCCGAGATCTCTCCTTTCATCAGGTGTCTGATGAGTTCAAAAACGTTATCCGGGGAGTGGACAGAACTAACCCCGGCTAAGCTTACGCTGAAACTAATCCGCGCGTACCAATATGTTATTTCGCCGCTATTGCCCCCCACATGCCGGTTTTATCCCACCTGCTCAGAATATTCCTACCAGGCTGTGGAGAAATATGGCCTGATACGAGGGTGTTGTCTCACGCTCTGGAGGCTTTTGAGATGCCACCCATTCCATCCCGGCGGTTATGACCCTTTAAGATAACCCAGGTCAGGAGTCTCAATGGAAAGAAATGCGCTATTGGCATTTGTTTGCTCTATGATTATTCTCTTTGTGTATCTGCAGTTTGTGTCTCCCCTTGTCAGACCGATTCCTCCGGCCGGGGGCCTCAATCAGCCCGAGAAACAGACGGAAAAAAAGGAAGCCAAGGGACCACAGGCCGAATCAACTAGTCCCGCGGCGACTCAGCCTCAGATCAAATCGTCGTCTATTGAAGCACCTTCTTCATCTAAAGAGCCCCGCCGCATTACGGTTGAAAACGACCTGTTCCAGGCGGTATTCACTGAAGCCGGGGCCCGACTGGTGAGCTTCCAGTTGAAGAAATATCGCAAAACGGTGGCTCCTGACTCACCGCCGATGGAAATGATAAACGAAAAAGCGCCGGATCGCACACCGCTGGGCCTTGAGTTAGCCAATAAATCAATCCCGGATCTGGACCAAGCCTTATTCACTGCGGACAAAGATAAGCTATCGCTCGGAGGCCACCAAAACACCGGGGCCGTTGCTTTTAGCCTGATCACTCCTTCCGGGATTACCATCAAGAAAGTCTTCGAGTTCAAATCTGATTCTTATCTCTTTGATTTGTCTGTAACCATAGAAAACAACACAAATAAGAACATAGATGACAACTTAATTTTAAACGTTATCTCCGGACCTTTTGAGACTACCGGAAATCAATATGGGTTCACCGGATTGGGGGCGTTAATTGACCGCCATCTCGACGAGGAGGAATTGGGCGATCTGGGTAAGGGCCTAAAAAAAACCGGGATTATTGGTTGGCTCGGTTATGAAAATCCCTTCTTCATTTCCGCCATCATTCCCAAACAATCAATTGAGGCCACCGTCCAGGCCGGTCTTCTAGATAAAAAGGTGGTCAAGGCCTCATTTATTGGTCCCGCTGTTCAGATAAAGCCGCAAGAAAAGCATACTTTCAATTATTTACTTTACTTTGGCCCCAAGAATCTGGCTATCCTAAAAAGTCTTAACATCTCTCTTGATCGGGCGATTGATTTCGGCTGGTTTGACATCATCGCCAAGCCTTTCTTGTATCTCTTTGATTATTCCTATAAAGTCGTTCACAATTACGGCGTATCCATTATTTTCATCACTATCTTGGTCAAAATAGTCTTCTGGCCGTTGACTCACAAAAGTTATAAATCGATGAACGACATGAAGAAAATCCAACCAATGATCACTAAATTGAGGGAGAAATTCAAGGATGACAAAACCAAGTTAAATCAAGAGCTGATGAGTTTGTATAAGACTTACAAAGTTAACCCGTTTGGCGGCTGCTTGCCCATGCTTATCCAACTGCCCGTTTTTATCGCCCTCTACCGGCTACTTGGGGGGGCTATCGAACTTCGGCATGCACCTTTTTGTCTCTGGATAAACGACCTGTCCGCTCCTGATCGCCTCCACATCGGTTTCGACATTCCCTTTGTCGGCGGGATACCTGTCCTAACCCTCCTTATGGGCGCATCTATGTTTCTTCAGCAGAAGATGACCCCTGCCCCAGGCGACCCCACCCAAGCCAAAGTGATGATGGCATTGCCCATCGTATTCACCTTCATGTTCATCAACTTCCCATCTGGGCTGGTTCTCTACTGGCTGGTGAATAATCTCATTTCCATTGGGCAGCAGGCCTACATCAATCGTAACCTCTCCTGATTACCGGAGGAAACTATGCCGTCCTTTGAAGAAATAGAAGCTGGAAGCGTTGAAGAAGCAATCAAGCTGGCCAGCAAACGCTTTCAAATAGCCGAAGATAAACTGCAATATGAGGTTATCTCAAAAGGTTCCACCGGAATTTTTGGTCTGGTCGGAGTCAGGAAAGCAAAAATCAAGGTCCGAATTAAGGACGAAATATGCCGTTGTGAAGAACCTCGTAAGACTTTGGCCCCGGTTGTGGTGTCTGCGGATGAACCAACTCCACCCCCCCCGGCGGAACCGGACAAGCCTGAAAGCAAGACAGGTGAAGAGGCTGCTCCCGTGGCCAAAACCATACTGATCAATATCCTCTCCCATTTTCAAATTGAAAACGAAGTTTCGGCTGAAGGATCGGGAAGTCAAGTTCATTTGTCCATCCACGGCTCAAAAATCGGCATTCTCATCGGGCGGAAGGGCCAAACCCTCGACGCCTTGCAGTATATCGTCAACAAAATAATCAACAAAACCTTTTCTGAAAAAGTCAAAGTAACCATTGACACCGAAGAGTATCGGAAAAGAAGGGACCGGACCTTGACCGATTTAGCTCTGAAAATGAGCGACAAAGCTAAGAGAATTGGCAAACCGGTAACCATCAGCCCGATGAATGCTCATGATCGGCGGATTATTCACCTCACTCTGCAAAATATCCAAGGCGTCCGCACCAAGAGTAAAGGTGAAGGTCTGATGAAGAAGATCGTCATCATTCCCCAGAAACTATCTTCTGACAAGTCAGCCCCCCAACAACCGGCGGAGTGAGATTCATTCCCTATCAGTCAACTCCCAGACGCAACAAGACCGGCTTGGGACTACTAACTCGGGCCTTCGTTGCGTCTGGCCGACTTCCCCCCCAGGTAGGTATGCCGGAACTCGCAGACACCATCGCCGCAGTGGCTACTCCCTTTGGCCGGGGAGGAATTGGGGTTGTCAAAGTAAGCGGTCCCCTGGCCAAGTCCATCGCCCGGGCCATCTTTATTCCCCAAAATCCTACCTGCTCGTTTACGTCCCATCATTTATATTATGGTCACATCAAAGAACCATCTTCCAACTCCTGGTTAGACGAAGTCATGTTGACCGTGATGCGCGCCCCATTTTCCTATACTCGGGAGGATGTGGTAGAAATCCAGTGCCACAGCGGCCCGGCAGTGATCGAGGCTATTCTGTCGATGGTTTTGGCCCACGGAGCCAGGCCGGCTGAGCCGGGTGAATTTACCAAGCGGGCCTTCCTGAACGGCCGCATTGACCTGACCCAAGCCGAAGCCGTGATGGACCTGGTCAACGCCCAGACCGACCGGGCTGCGGCATCGGCCTCCCACCTTCTTCAGGGGCGATTACTTAATCGCATTGAGGACCTTCGAGAAGGGTTGATCAGTCTGTTAATGGATCTGGAGACGGCCATTGATTTTCCGGAAGAAGAAATAGACATCATTTCGTACTCCGAAGCGGCTGTTCGCCTCCGGCATAAAGCCATAGATCCTGTGTCCAGCCTGATCGAGGCCTACCAGCACGGACGAGTTTATCGCCAGGGCATCAAAACCGTCATTCTGGGCCGGGTGAATGCCGGCAAATCCAGTCTGCTCAATGCCCTGCTCAATGAATCCCGGGCCATCGTCACAGCCGTACCAGGCACCACCAGGGACTTCATTGAAGAGACTATGTCCATCGAAGGATTACCGGTGGTTATTTGCGACACGGCCGGCATCCGGTCACATGCAGATGAGCCGGAACGCCTGGCCCAAGAAAAAACCTTGGAACTGCTTCAATTAGCCGATTTGGTCTTGTATGTGCTGGACGGGTCGGTTAAAATCCATCCTGATGATCTTTCCCTCATTGAGCTGGCCGGAGATAAGCCAATGATTATTGTGGCCAACAAATGTGATCTGCCACCGGCCAACCACTTGGACAAGCTCAAAGAAATATTTGATTCCCGCCAGATAGCGGCCATTTCAGCGGTCACCGGCCAGGGGTTGGATGTGCTTAAAAGGACTATCAAATCAGTCGTCCTGGGGCACCATGAGTCGGCATCTCTGCCGGAGATGGTTCCCAATCGACGCCAGGCCGGACTGTTGGACCTGGTTCGGACCTCATTACTAACCGCCGAAAGCGCCCTCCAGGACAACTTGTCCCCGGAATTTGTCGCTGCGGATATTCATGTGGCGCTGGGTCATCTGGGGGCCATCATCGGTGAGACCTATCCCGACGAGATACTGAACCGGATATTTGATTCCTTTTGCATTGGGAAATAGCCCATGTCGGCAGAGAACAAAAATAGCGAGTTAATGCGACGCGCCGCGGCCTGTCTTGATCTGAATCTAACCGATGAGACACTGGACAGGTTCATGGTCTACCTGGCTGAGCTTAAAAAATGGAATAAAATTGCTTCATTGACTTCCATTACCGGCGACCGAGACATTATTTTAAAGCATTTCATTGATTCCCTGACCATTCTTCCTTTTTCGGCGGCGGCTTCCAACCTGGCCGACCTGGGGGCGGGAGCCGGTTTCCCATCATTTCCATTAGGAATCATAGCGCCTGATCTGGATATTACGGTAGTCGAGTCTTCGGCCAAAAAAATCAATTTCCTCCGCTACGTCAGCGTCCTTCTGGAGCTAAAGAGAGTCAGACTTATCCACGGTGATATATTTCATCCGCCGCCTGACTTGCCGGGTCATGCGTTAGTCACCGCCCGCGCCCTGGCCGCTCCCGAAAAAATGTTTACGATCTCTCAGCCCTATCTGAATCCCCATGGTCGTCTGATCATTATGGCCGGTCCAGGGGCAAATTTGAACCACCTGTCGGCCAAGGCCGAGCCATTCAAGTTGGTCACTCACCTCCAGCTAAACTTGCCGATTTCCGGAGACAAAAGGCAAATTTTCGTTTTTTCTATCGAATAATGCAGATCCCGGATAACCATATGATTGGAGGACTCAATGTCTAACAAAAGACTTCAAACGTTACTCTTGATATTCGGTCTGGTGACTTCCCTGTTGTTCCTGGCGGCCTGCGGTGGTGGAGGCGATACCCCGGCCAATCCTTCGGAAGGATCCAAATGGTATATCAGCTTTAGTGGTGGTACTAATTCAAGTTCAATAAACAACATCATCGCTTACGGCCTGGACGGGACAGAAAAAGGTAAGGCCCTGAATGAGGCCGGCCTACCGGCCAGTGTTACTTTGAGGGAACTGCGTGGCTTCACCTTTGGACCCGACGCGAATCTCTACGTGGTCAATGCCTTTAAGGACTATAGCCAGGTGCTCCAATTTAAGGGCCAACTGAATCCTAATGGCCAGTATGATTTCAGCAAGGTCTTTGTGCAGCACTCCGCCGGTCTTAATCCCGGTCTGGATCACCCTTTCAGCACAGTTTTCAGCCCCGACGGAAATCTCTACCTCTCCAGCCGGGATACCAACGTTGTTTCACGCTACTATGGCCCGAAATCAACAATCTTCGAACCGGCCCTGCCCATGAAGTTGCCTTCTGCTCTGCAGGGAGTTGGGAACTTGTATCCAGGCACCTTTGTGCCGTCATCAACCCAAATACAGAACGGCTTGAAAGCCGTCCAGGAGGCCGTGTTCGGACCCGATGGGAATCTCTACGTAGCTGACCGGGATGACAACAGTATTAAAAAATATGACGGATTAACCGCCGCCTATCTCGGTAAGATCGTTTCCGACAAATTGGATAAACCAATCCATCTGCTGTTCAGCCCCTCAGGAGACTACCTGTACATCGGGAGTTCCGGCCGCGATGCAGTTCCAAGATATAACTTAAAAACCGGCCAGACGGAAGAATTCATCAGTCCCAAGTCAGGCGGTTTGTCATCGCCGTCCGGACTGGCCTTTGGTCCGGACAAGTACCTTTATGTGGCCAGTCGACTAAGCAATCAGATTCTTCGTTACGACGCCGCCACCGGCAAACCGGACCAGAAGCCGTTCATCGACGGGTTAAAGGACAATCCAGAATTCCTGATCCTGGTTATCAATTAGCATCCCGGACTGAAAAACATAGAACCCGACTTGTCCGCCGCGCTGAAGTGCGGCAATAATCTGGGAGGAAGTCATGCCGGAGCAGAGGCAGGTGGTTTACCTTATTGATGGCAGCTCATACCTGTACCGGGCCTTTTATGCGGTCAGCAACCTCACTGCGCCTGATGGGACACCAACCAACGCCGTCATGGTTTTCGGCAATATGTTGTTGAAGGTATTGAAAGAAAAAAGGCCAAAATACATCGGAGTGATCTTCGATTCTCCCGAGCCATCCTTTCGGAAAGATATTTATCCGGATTACAAAGCCAACCGCAGCACCATGCCCGAAGATCTGGTTGTCCAGATCCCCGTCATTCATCAACTCATAGAACTACTAGGCATTTTCCACCTGGCCCAGCCCGGCTGGGAGGCAGACGATATTATCGGGACACTGGCCGTCAGAGAAGCCGCGGCCGGAAAAGAAGTCGTCATTGTCTCCGGGGACAAAGATTTTATGCAGCTTATCTCCAGCGACATCCTCATGTGGGACGGGCAAAAAGACCTGTGGCTCGGGGAGGCTCAAGTAATCGAAAAATTGGGCATCCGTCCGGATCAAGTCATAGATTTTATGGCCTTAACCGGCGATCCCAGCGACAATGTGCCGGGTGTCCCGGGTATCGGTCCCAAGACGGCCCAAAAACTGATCGAGTCTTTCGGAACGCTGGAGGCCATATACCAACACCTTGATCAGGTCAAGCCCGAACGCCAGCGGGAGTTACTGGCCAAAAACAAAACCACTGCCTCTCTTTCCAAGGATCTGGTGACTATCCGCACCCAGGCTGAGATTGATGTTGACCCCGAGTTACTCCGTCCCGGCCCCATAGACAACCGGGGACTGTTGGATGTTTTCTCCCGCCTGGGGTTAAAGAAGCTGGCGGCTGCTCTGGCGCCTGAACCTGTGGAACCTGTAGAACCCGAAGCGGCGCCGGAGTGTCTGGTGATTCAGGACAATGCCGGGCTAACATCTTATCTGGACTCCATTCGGGAAGCCGACCGGTTGATTTTCTACTGTGTCGGTCCTCCTGGTCCCAAGGCGTCCGCCACCCCGGCCGGCCTGGCCCTCGTGGCAGATTCCAAGATGGCGTATATTCCCTGGCCGTGCGACCAGGATTCGCTCTTCCAGCTCCAAAATCTGCTGATTCAATCGGCACTACCAAAGGCCAGTCACGACATCAAGGCTCAATGGCCACGACTGGGACGAATGGGGCTTCATCTGGGTACTCCCCTGGACGATTTGATGGTGGCTTCCTACTTGCTCGACCCGGAAACGAGGTTACACGACATCACCGCCATAGATGACCGGTTAGCCCGAGACGGTGATCAACCGCACCGGCAGTTGGCGTTGCCCTTAGCCCAGGATATTTCTCCCAAAACATATGCCCCGATGGCGTGTGCCGCGGCGCAGGCCGTCAGCCGCCATTTTGATCAGAAAGTCAAGGAGCTTCAGGCCCAGAACTTATATGACCTATACCGTCGGATCGAAATGCCC
>JADFYC010000070.1 GCA_015233295.1 Deltaproteobacteria bacterium
TTCTAATAGTTCCTTATAGTATGGAGGCCATACACTATCCGCTCAAGGTTGGGTGCCGATCATTGTGCAAGACTAAATTTAGTTTGTCTTGGCGGTTGGTTATTGGTCGGCGTCAATGTCAATGTTTTATGGAGGGATATCAGTGATCGAAATCAGAGAGTTGTGCAAAAATTTCGGGACTTTTCCGGCTCTGACCAACATTTCTTTTGAAGTCAACCGGGGGGAGATTCTGGGTTTCCTGGGCCCGAACGGGGCAGGGAAGACCACGACGATGAAAATCATCACCTGTTACATGCACCCCACGCAGGGTGACGTACTGGTGGACGGGATCAGCGTCTATGATGATACCATGGCGATTCGGAGTAAAATAGGTTACTTGCCGGAAAGCAACCCCCTGTACATGGACATGTCGGTGGTGGAGTATTTGAAGTTTATCGCCCAGGTTAGAAGCATCCCCGCCTCGAAGGTGAAAGACCGACTGCGGCAAATCGCGACCACTTGCGGGCTGACCGAGGTGTTGGGCCAGACCATCGGTACCCTGTCCAAGGGTTATCGGCAGCGGGTGGGCCTGGCTCAGGCCATGGTTCACGACCCGGATATCCTGATCTTGGACGAGCCGACTTCCGGCCTGGATCCGAACCAGATCGTGGAGATCCGGAACCTGATCAAAACCCTGGGCCGGGAAAAAACGGTCGTCTTGTCTACCCATATCTTACCGGAGGTGGAGGCCACCTGCGACCGGATTATAGTTATTGATAAGGGGACCATTGTGGAAGATGGCTCGGTCTCGGAACTGCAGGCCAGATTTCAAGGGGCCGAGAATATATTCTTCACCGTCAAGGCCGGCAATGACGGAGTGGAAGATAAGCTCCGGAGTCATTTTGCCAGGTTACATGTCGCAAAAAGAGGGCAGCCGACGGAGAGCACCTGGGAGTTCACTCTTTCAGCTAAGGAACGGGTGACCGGGCAGGATATCAGAGAAGACGTCTTTGCCTTCGTCGTCTCCCAAGGCTGGGTTCTGTTGGAGATGACCCGGTCTGAGACCTCACTGGAAGAAATATTCCACAAATTAACCCTTGGTCAACCCAACTGACGACTTGGTCCGGCCCGGCCTGATCAGTTCGGTGAGTTCGGTGGTCCGGTTCGTCGGCTTAACGGTCCCAAACATCGTCAGTCACCAGTTACGGAGGGAAGCGCCAAATGACAAACATCAGTGCAATTTTTTGGCGAGAGTTCAAAGCTTACTTTAACTCGCCCATCGCTTATATAGTTATTCCGCTATTTTTGATCATCACCGGTTGGTTCTTTTCCAGTTCCCTGTTCCTCATGAACCAGGCCTCGCTCCGCCAAATGTTTAGCGTTATCCCGGCTATCTTCATATTCTTTATTCCGGCGGTAACCATGCGCCTGATTGCTGAAGAGAAGAAGAACGGGACGTTTGAAATCCTGGCCACCTTACCCACTACCGACATGGAGATAGTAGTGGGCAAATTTCTGTCCGCCTTATCCTTTGTGGCCGTTTTCTTGCTTTTGACCTTTCCCCAGGTGATCACCGTTATGGTCTTAGGGGACGCCGAGTTGGGCCCGATCATAGGTGGTTACCTGGGCATCCTGATGATGGCTGCGGCCTATCTGGCCATTGGTCTGTTCGCCTCCAGCCTGACCGACAATCAGATCATCGCCTTTATCCTGGCTTTTGTGATTGCCTTCACCTTTTTCATGGTCGACAAATTCCTGTTTATGGTGCCGGGGCCATTGGTGAGTATGTTTGAGTACTTGAGCATGGATTACCACTTCGCCAATGTCGCCAAGGGGATTATTGATACACGGGATATGATTTACTATTTTTCGATAATTTTCATGGGCTTATTTTTGACCGGTCAAAGCTTGGCCGGGAGGAAATGGGGTTAGTCAGGGGCAATTGAAGCTTCCCAAAAGCCATGAAGGTTTTCGGCCCGGCGGCAAACGCCGTCATTTTATGAACGATTGACCGGACGGTGAGCGATTTTATTGACTACCGTCAGGCTATTCCGTCAACATCACCAGAGGAGTTGGACTAATGAGGAAAAAATCCACCTTTCAACTAAGCTCTACCGCCTACATCATCCTGGTGGTAAGTCTGGTTGTTCTGGTAAACTTGATATCATTTAACACATTTACTCAATTGGACCTGACCCGGTCCGGCCTCTATACCCTTTCCCCGGCCAGCAAGAAAATATTTGAGAATCTCAACGACAACGTCCTGGTCAAGGTCTTTTTCACCCCTGACCTCCCGGCGCCCTACAATAATAATGCCCGTTATCTCAGAGATATGCTCCAAGAATTTAAGACCTTTTCCAAGGGAAAGTTGAAGTTTGAATTCATTGATCCGAGCACTGATCCGAAGAGCGAGGAACAGGCTAAACGCCTGGGGGTGCCGCCGGTTCAAATCAACGTCATGCGAAAAGATAAATTCGAAGTCAAACAGGTCTACATGGGGATGGCCTTCCTCTACCTGGACAAATCGGAGATGATCCCGGTGGTCAAAGGCTCCGGGGGCCTGGAATATGACATCACCTCGACGATCAAGAAATTGACCAGTGATAAGGCGGTGAAGATCGGATTGCTGGCTCCTCAATCCACGCCCATGATGGGTCAGGGGGGACGTGCCTACAATCGGCTGAACCAACTCCTGGCCAAGAACTATCAGGTTGTCCCTTTGACCCTGGATAAAGAAAAACCAATTGACAAAGACATGGACCTCCTTATCTTGGCCGGGCCGGAAAAGCCTTTGGAACCCTGGCAGGAATATCGCGTAGATCAGTTCATCATGGGGGGTGGGAAGGTCGCCTTCTTTGTTGAAAAAGTCAACGCCAACATGCAATATGGTATGGCTCGGGCGGTAAACAAGGAAATGGACCCGTGGCTGGAGAATTATGGGTTCAAAGTCAATAACGATCTGGTCATTGACATCAAGAATGCCAGAATTACCATTCAGCAACAGAGCGGGGGAATGACCATCGCCAGTATGGTCAATTACCCGTTCTTTCCGGTGATCAGCGACTTTCCCAAGGACAGCCCCATGGTTAGAGATTTAAGTGACCTGACCTTGTTTTTCACTTCGTCTCTCGAGAAGTCTAAACAGGCCGGTGATCAGGTCGTCTTTACTCCAGTGGCCCAGTCTTCAAGTACTTCCGGGGTATTGACCGATCCCTTCGCTATTGATCCTTACCAGAAGTTCACCAAAGAGCAATTCAACGGCGGCGCCAAGACCCTGGTGGCCACCGTCATCGGCGCCTTTAAATCCTACTTCAAGGACGGATTGCCTAAAGATATTAAAGAAGATAAGGAACGGCTCCCGGAAGGCAAGAAAACCAGACTGGTGGTAGTGGGTAATGCCCGGATACTGGAGGACGAGTATACCTCCGGCCGAAGCAATATGGCGTTTATCCTGAACGCCGTGGATTGGTTGGCCCAGGAAGAAGATCTGATCGCCATCCGGTCTAAGGGTGAAGCGATGCCCCCGCTAACCGAAATCTCCGACGGGGCTAAGGTATTGATAAAATATATCAACGTGATAGCCGCCCCGATCTTGTTTATTCTCTTCGGGTTGATTTATTGGCAGGCCAGAAAACGAAGGGCCAAGGAGGTGCTCTAAATGAAAGGCAAAATCATTATTCTGTGCGCAGTCGTGGCTATCTTGGGGGTAATCTATTTTGTCAAAAGTCAACCTCCGGCTCCGGATAAATCTGAAGGAAAGTTTCTGGCGCTTGATTTTGACAAAGTGACCAGCCTCACCTTGACCGGCAAAGATCGGGCCATCTCCCTGGTCAAGGTAGGAGATAAATGGCGCCTGGAAAAGCCCATATCCTATCTGGCCGATCAAGCCCAGGTGAATAATTTTATTAATGAAATAAAAAATAAGCCGGCTGGCGAGGTCATATCCAGCGACGAAAAAAAGTACAGCCGCTTTGAGACGGATGAGGCCGGCGGCATTAAGGTGACCTTACTCAACGACAAAAAAGAAGTTCAGGCGGAATTTCTTGTCGGCAAGAGCAGCCCGGACGATAGCCTAACCTATATCCGGAAAAAAGACTCCAAAGATGTCATAATGCTGCCCGCCCGCCTGAATGCTTTTGTGAAGAGGCAAGTGGATGACTTGCGGGACAAGACCATTATCGATTTTGAACCTGGTCAACTGGCCGGATTGACGTTTGCCTTTTCCGATGAGCAGTTCGGCCTCGCCCCGAAAGACAAAGATTGGCAGGTGATAAGAAATGGCAAGACCCAACCGGTGGTCAACAAGCCGGCGGTGGAGGCGGCGATTAGCCTCCTAAGCAAGTTTAGGACGTCGGAATTCCATAAAAAACCGGCTGAAGTTGACTTTAAGGCGCCAGACTTGACCTTGAGCCTGATCCTTAAAGACAAGTCGGAAAGGAAGCTGCAGTTTAAGGCTGATGAAAAAAAGGAAAAGTACTTTGTCAAGGTTGATAACAAAGAACCGGTCTTCATCGTCTTTAAAGAACCAGTAGCCGGCCTTTTTAAAAAATCTCAAGACTACCTGGAAATCAAGGAACCAACTGCGGCCCCAGGAACGGTGCCGGGAGCGGTCGTTCCCCCCGGTGGAGGCCAGTTCATTCCCATGAAACCCGGAAGCCAACAAGGCCCGACTATGAAGCCCGGAACTCAACAAGGCCCGACCGTTGGTTCTATTCCTCCGGGAGCTAACGAGGGACCCGGCGTCAGGATCGGGCCACCCAAGCCGGCACCGGGAATAAAACCAGGGCCATCCAAGCCGGGGCAGGGCGTAACGGCCGGCCAATTGAATAAAAAGGCGCCTGAAGCAGCTAAATCCGGACAATAATCTGAATCTGACCAATGCCGGGTAAGCATCAGCGGTCAGCTTTCAGCCCTCAATAAAAACAATGCCCCCCTCATCGGCAGCGGCTTCGATTCAGCCAGCCATGACGAGGAGGGAAGGGCACTAATCTGTTCTTTTTGGCTGACTGCTGATTGTTGATCGCTTACGACTAACCGTGTATTCGTTCGGACAGATCTAAAGCATCAGATATCCGTCGGGAGCCAGGCTGGTCGCCAGCATGACCGTATTGATGTCCCGATGTTCCGTAAAACTAGTGACTTCTCTATTGGCCGGCCCAAGCCAGAAGTCTTCAATGATTTTAGCCAACGACCCATACTGCATCAGTATCTCGACCTGCCGGCTCAGCCGTTGTCCACCCTTGAAATTGTCTGGTTTTATTTCAATCAGACGCCGTATCCTTTCCAAAGCATGCAACCCGATAGATAACCCCAGCTCACGAAATGCCAACCGATAATCAGCGGGTGCCTGCAACGAATTGGCCCACGCCCGAGCCTCTAATCCGAGCCGGGAGGCGTCCAATAAAGCGGCCAGGAGATCGTTCTGCGACAAAATTCCGATGGCGATCATTTGGGCCACTCTATAGCCATCGGACAAAAGCCCGCCTAAGCCGAGCAGGTCATCCGTGGTCCAATCCTTTCCCTGGCAAACAGCAACCATGTCGGCAAGTTCCGTCCTTAAATCCAAAGACGCATCCGCCTCGCCCATCGCTCTGGCCTGAAGTTCGTGATAGGTGATGAGTCCATCGAGGGGATCGTGATGCCCCATGGAAGCGACAAGCGGATAGGACAGATCGATGCTCATCTTCCAGTACATCCGTCTCTGGCCTCCGGGCCTGGGAACATGGGTGAATTTGGCATGGGCCGTTTTGGCCAGCTCAATCGCCCACCGATTATAAGTCGGATCTCCTGTGACAGCGGTTACACGATTGAGGGCATGCATCCACCTGGTCAGGTAGTGGTAGTACTGCCCATCACGATCCCATTCCAACTGCTCATTAAATGGATCATCGGGGCGGCGTTCGTTCATTTTCTTGCCGATCCTCAATCCTCCGATGACCGGGTGCTGCTCGCCTTCCTGTTCATTGAGGCCGCTGATCCAACCCGAGCGCCGGTCGTCCGCCCGGTGTCGACCGAGGATTCTGTGGACCTGATCGACTAGTAACAAGGCCAGGTTCCTATAACTTTCATCATTCGTTTGACGATAAAGCTCCAGGAAATTGCACACGGCAAAAGCGTCAGTCCACAAGTAGCGCCGTTGAATCCCACCCGCCGAGGCAATTCCGGTCTGTCTGGCAAATTCACTCATGAGTTCCGCAACGATGGAAAATTTTAGTTCTTCCTTTATCTGCATCGGCTGGCTCCTTCCTGTTCTTTCGAACGCTATCTAGTCTGAAATTATCCTTGACCTTAATCCACCTTTATGATAATTTTTCTCAATGACTCAGGATTACGACAAACGCCCAGATGACCTCCGGATAGATAACCTCAAAATAGATGACCTCCGGCGCGCCTTTCGCCGTCAAGGTCTCCGCCTAACTCCCCAGAAGGTAACCGTGTGGCGGCTATTCGCCGACTCAACCAAAGGTTTAACTCTGCCGGAGGCTTGTCGCGCTCTGCAAGAATACGCCATAGGCCAAGCTACAGTTTATCGTGTGGTTAACTCGTTATGTGAATTGGGCTTTCTGCTGCACATTCACGGCCCCAACGGTGAACACCGCTACCTGGCCGGCCACTCCGGGCACGTTCATCACCTGATTTGCCGCACCTGTGGTCATGTTCGCGAGGTGACCGACTGTGATCTCTCAACTTTAGAAAAACTCCTGGCCGCCCAGACCGGTTTTGCCGTGGAAGGACATCATCTTGAATTTTATGGCCAGTGCCCGCGCTGCACCCCTCTGCCGGGCTAATGCCCGATTGTTTCCAAGAGGTATACGTCGTGATTTATTTTACCGGCGCAATTTTTCCCAATTGATAATAATTTTTCTCAATAACTATGGAAACCACCCAGCCCGTCCCTTGTTCTGAAACAGACGACTGCCAGACCGTTACAAACAACCAGCCCATACCTTTTTCCCCCTTGGGCTGGTCCGTGTGGCGGCGTCTGGCTCTAGCCGCGGGGGCCTGCGCCGTTTTGTGGGCGGTGGTCCTGTTAGTTCTGGATTGACCATGCTCCGAGCCATCGACATACATGACCTGACGGTAGGTTATAACCGCCATCCGGCCGTGCATCACCTTTCCGGCCGCTTTGAACCTGGCGCCCTGACGGCCGTAGTGGGACCCAACGGCTCGGGTAAGTCCACATTACTCAAGGCGATCATGGGTATTTTGCGGCCTATGGATGGAACCATCGACCTGGGCGGACTCAGAGCCGGGCAACTGGCCTATCTTCCTCAGCAGGCGGAAATCGATCACACCTTCCCCATCAATGTATTAGACATGGTCACCCTGGGACACTGGCCTTTTTTAGGACCCTTCGGCCGAGTCGGCCAGGTTCAGTGGGCCAAGACCCATGCCGCTCTGGCTGCCGTGGGCTTGGTCGGGTTCGAGCGCCGACCCATCGGGTCGTTGTCGGCCGGTCAGTTCCAACGGGTACTCTTCGCCCGTTTGTTCTTGCAGGACGCCTCGGTAATCCTCCTTGACGAGCCCTTCACGGCCGTAGATACCAAGACCACCGAGGACCTGCTGCGTGTTGTCCTGGAATGGATTCGACAGGGTCGCACCGTCGTGGCTGTGATTCATGACCTGGATCAGGTCCGGACAAACTTCCCCTACACCTTGATGCTGGCCAGGAAGCCCATAGCCTGGGGACCCACGTCCACCATCCTGACCCCAGCCAATCTGGACACAGCCCGATGCATAGCCGAAGCTTGGGACCAAAATGCTCCAGTCTGCCATGAGAAATCCTAAATGAACTGGTTTGTCAACATCTTTGTGGCACCTTTCACCGAATTTTCCTTCATGCGTCACGCCCTGGGAGCCATTTTATCTCTGGCCCTGGGCTGTGGACCGGTCGGCACGTTCTTGGTGCTCAGGCGCATGAGCCTTAGTGGGGATGCCCTGTCTCACGCGGTACTCCCCGGTGCGGCCGTGGGCTTTTTGATGTATGGGTTATCCCTCACGGCCATGAGTCTGGGCGGTTTTCTGGCCGGACTGGGAGTGGTCGTGCTCGCCGGAGTCGTATCCAGGCTGACGCCCATCAAAGAAGAGGCCAGCCTGGCCGCCTTGTATATCATCTCATTAGCCTTAGGCGTGCTTCTGGTCTCCATTAAAGGGACCAGCGTGGACCTCATGCACGTGCTTTTTGGCACCATCCTGGCCGTGGATGATCCGGCCATTCTGCTGGTGGCCGGCGTGGCTACCGTGACTCTGATCACCCTGGCCGTCTTATATCGGCCCCTGGTAACGGAATGCTTCGACCCCGGTTTCTTGCGGGCCGTGAGCAAGAGCGGCTCGGTGGTCCATCTGATGTTTATGGCCCTGGTGGCGCTGAACCTGGTGGGCGGGTTTCAGGCCTTAGGTACGCTCATGTCTGTGGGGCTGCTTATCCTTCCGGCGGTGGCGGCTCGCTTCTGGGCTGTCCAGGTGTGGTCCCTATCTTTGGCGGCCACTCTGATCGCTTTAGCCTCGGGCTATTTTGGACTACTGATGTCCTATCATTGGGAGTTGCCCTCAGGACCGGCCATCGTCCTCACCGCCGGAGTATTTTATCTGTCGTCGTTGTGTCTTGGTCCGCATCAGGGTTTTCTATCGAGGCTGGTCCCTAAGAAGCACTTAAAAAACTAAAGGCTGAAGGAGGTCAAGGATGATGCGTTGGCTAATCTCGATTTTGGTGTTCCTGTTTCTTCTGCCGGGACCGGCCGGAGCAGGGCAGCCTCTGAAGGTCGTGGCCAGCTTTTCCATCTTGGGCGACATGGTCAAAAACGTTGGCGGAGATCGGGTGAAATTGACCACCCTGGTGGGTCCGGATTCCGACACTCATGCTTATGAACCTACCCCTACCGACGCAAGAGTTCTGGCCGCGGCGGACGTGGTCATTATCAACGGCCTGGGCTTTGAGGGCTGGATTGACCGGATGGTAAAAACCGCCGGCTATAAAGGCAAGATTATTATAGCCAGCCATGGGGTTAAGACTCACATCATGATCGACGAAGACCACGGCGGCAAAAGAATTGCGGACCCACACGCCTGGCAGGACCTGGCCAACGGCCGGATTTACGTCACCAACATCGAGCAGGCCCTGAGTCAGGCCGACCCGGCCGGGGCCGGTGCGTTCAAGGCTAACGCCGAGGCCTACATGAAGAAGATCGCGGAAATGGAGACCTGGGTTAAGGCTGAGTTAGCCAAAATTCCACCTGCCCGGCGTAAAATCATCACCTCCCATGACGCCTTGGGTTACTTCAGCCTGGCCTACGGAGTGACCATAGTAGCCCCCATGGGCTTTTCCACAGCGTCCGAGGCTTCGGCTCAAAATGTCGGCAAGCTTATCCGGCAAATCAAACGGGAAAAGATAACGGCTCTGTTCGTGGAGAACATGACTGATCCGCGGTTGATCGAGCGCATCGCCAAGGAGGCCGGGGCGAAGTCGGGAGGCACACTATACTCGGACGCCCTGTCCAAACCGGACGCCCCAGGCGCCACCTATTTGGAGATGTTCCACAACAACGTGACCAAGATGACCTCGGCCATGGCTACTCCATAAACCAATCCGTCGACTTGGCCTTCCGGCCGGCAGTGGCCTTATCTAAGAAATCTTCTAATTCCTTCGTGGTTAGTTTATCTATGTCGAGTAGGTATTGCCCTACGGCCCTCAAATAGTCATCCCGTTTCCAGTCAGCCACTAATTCACTAGAAGAAATGTCGGCCAGCTCAGTTAACTTAGCCTGTAGGCCGTCATGGTTGATGTGTTTCTGAAGCAACAAAGTTCTCCGGTCATGGCCGCACCCCTGATGTCCTCGTCTTTAATGACCGATAGGTCATACAGCAGGTATTCAAACTCAGGGAAAAACCGCGTAAACTGAGAGTCAATATCAAACAGCGAACTCAACGTGAACGGCTCCGTCCAGTTTGAGGCGCCGTGATAAATCACCAGAGGAATAACCACGGGCAGTCACTTCGGGGTCGGCCGACCGGCCAATAAGTGGTTCCAGATTTGAGCCATATAGCGTAAGAGTTGGACCGGCACTTGAGGGTCGGTATAGCTTTTGTGTTCCAATAAAACACACGTAAGCCCGGCCTCTTGCGCCGTTTCCGGTCATGAGTCTATTCGCCATCCAGACGGGCATAGTATCTGTTTAGTTCGGCCTGGAGGTTCGGATAGCTCCACTCCTTACCTGTTTTGGTTCGGAATCCTCGTTGGTTCAGCATCCTGACCACTTTCGTCTTGGGAATCCCTTGCTTAAGCAACTCCGCGGCCGAGTCTAGAGCATCCGTCACCTGGAGGCGATAGTCCTTGGCCTTGGGGGTCTGCCCTCCCAGGGCTGATGGTCTGGCTCCCGCGGCATCTACTGCCTGGACGCCGGTTTGGGACGCCGGAGCTGACCGGCCCAGGCCGAGTTCCGGTGGTGGAGAGATCACTTCATCGGTGTCACAACTGACTAATATTGCTTGAACTATGCTATATTCACTATCTTCCTGGGCTTGCTCGTCCATTTCATGGAAGTATCTGGCCAGTTCTACCTGGAGCACGGAATAGGTCCAGGCTCTCCCCGTTCTGGTCTTGAACCTCTGGTCGTTTAATGCCTTGACCACTCTTTTTTTGGGTTTCCCTTGTTGGATTAGTTCCACCGCGGTGGCCAGGGCTTGATGAAATTGCTCCCGGTATTTCAGGTTAACGGGGACTGGGAGCGCCTGGGGCTCCCGGCTGATCGAATTTTCAACCTGCTCCATCCGGTCGGATATTGCCTTTGGGACCGGCTTCCGGAGTTCGGAGCTTTCGGGGGGGACCGCCATGTCCTGGTAGGCCGGGCAAGCTTGCCGGCATTGGGCTTTGAGCGGGTTGTGTTCCCGGCCACAATAAAAAGGAATATCGCAGCCGTAAATATATTTCATGTTTGACTTGGTGCTGTGCCGAATCTGTGAGGCCGAACTGCTGGAGATGGCAGACAACATGCCCAGACAATATTCAATCAACCAACTTTGACAATCGTCGGGAAGAAAACCGATATGTTTAAACCAGGCGGTCAAATATTGGGTTATATCTTGGCGGGAGGGTTGCGACTCTTGGGGGGAGAATCTCTCTGGGGATAGTCCATTGGCCGCCAGGTCCTCAATGCACGGAAACAATCGGTCTTGGCCATGCTCCACTAATAATTGTTTGAGGCTGGTTAGATAGACTGTTTTCGGCAACGGCATTAGCCTAACTCCCCGCGTCGGGCCGAGACTTCTTGACGTGAATTTGGATAGCCGTTAGGGCCGCAGGAGTAATCCCTGGAATGCGTGAAGCCTGGCCGAGATTAAGCGGGAGGACGTGGCTCAGCTTTTCACGAGCCTCGGTGGTTAGTCCATGGACTTTTGTATAATCGATGCCGTCAGGGATGGGCTGCTGATCCATTTTGGCGGTCTTGGCCACCTGGTCACGTTGACGGTCGACATAACCGGAATACTTGATTTCTATTTCCATCTCCCGGGCCAGACTGGGAGGTAACTTTTCAATCTGAGGGTCAAACCTGGTCAGATCTTGAATAGTCAGTTCCGGCCTTCTGAGCAACTCGGATAAGAAAGTGGGATTCTTCAATGGAACGCTGCCCAGTTCGACCAAGGCGTCATTGGTGGATTTGGACGGTAGTAGCCTAATGTTATTCAGCCGGGCCATGGCTTCATCAAACAAGACCATTTTTCGGCGAAAAGCGGTATAATCATCATCTGAGACTAGGCCGATTTTCCGGCCCAATTCGGTCAGCCGGCGGTCGGCATTGTCTTCCCGCAGCAAGAGTCGGTATTCGGCCCGGGAGGTGAACATGCGGTAAGGCTCCTGGGTCCCCTTGGTGACTAAATCGTCAATCATCACGGCCAGGTATCCTTGAGACCGGTCCAGGACCAGAGGGTCGGCTTCTTGAACCCGGAGGGCGGCATTAATCCCCGCCATCAGGCCCTGGGCGCCGGCTTCTTCATAACCGGAGGTCCCGTTAATTTGCCCGGCCAGATACAGGTTTCCTATCCGTTTGGTCTCCAATGTGGGCAGTAACTGGATAGGGTTGACGTAATCGTATTCGATGGCGTAGCCCGGCCGAGTCATGTCCACCCGTTCCAACCCAGGGATGGACCGGAGCATCCGAATTTGGATATCCACCGGTAAACTGGTCGGGACGCCGTTGGGGTAGACCTCGTTAGTTTCCAGCCCCTCCGGCTCCAAAAACACTTGATGCCGCACTTTTTCCGGAAATCTTCTAACCTTGTCTTCAATTGAAGGGCAATAGCGGGCGCCTGTCCCCGTTATCACGCCGCTCATTAAGGGCGACCGGTCAAAGCCTTCCCGAATAATGGCGTGCGTGGCGGCGTTGGTATAGGTAATGTGACAGGGAACTTGAGGCATAGGGATGCCGGGGCTGTTAAAAGAGAAGGGCTGGGGCGGATTATCGCCGGGTTGCACCTCCAAGGAAGAATAATCGATCGTCTGGCTGTTCAGCCGAGGGGTAGTCCCGGTCTTGAGACGTCCGACGTCAAATCCCAGTTCCCGGAGATGCTGGGACAAGGAGACTGAAGGAGGGTCACCCATGCGGCCAGCCGGGAAATTGGCCAGACCGATATGAATCAGGCCCTGCAAGAACGTTCCGGTGGTCAGGATGACCGTGCGGCTGGAAAAGCGTTCGCCGATCATAGTCTCCAGACCCGCGATCATCCCGTCTTGGACCAGGAGCGTGTTGACCATAGTCTGATACAGCCGCAGACGGGGCTGCCGTTCAATGACGAAACGCATTCGCTTCTTGTACAGATCCATGTCGGCCTGGGCTCGGGATGATTGGACGGCCGAGCCTTTGCGGGTGTTGAGCCGGCGAAACTGTAT
>JADFYC010000071.1:0-5191 GCA_015233295.1 Deltaproteobacteria bacterium
TCGGGGACCCGGTTTACGGCCCCAAGAAGCTCATGACCAGGTTCCCCGAGGGACATCTAAAGCAGGCCATAAAGGTCTTAGAACGCCAGATGCTCCACTCTTGCCGCTTACAACTGACCCACCCGGTTACTCATCAGGTGCTGACCTTCCAGGCTGCGCCGCCTCAGGACATGGCTGAGGTGATTAGTCTCGCCGGTGACGCTCAGGGCCAGGCTTGAGCCGTGGTTTGTTTAGTCCGGCTGCCTGTCTTAACTTTATCAAATTGATTTTTCAAATTTTTTTTCTCATTTTTTCTTTTTTTCCATAATTCCTATTTTTGGGTTAATTTTTGACAAGCTATGTGGTACAAGGGAAATGGAGTATGGTGTCCGTCGACAAACTTGTTGCTGGTTATTTTTAACGAGTAACAAGTAACCTATAACCAGGACCTTTCGGAAACGTCAATTACAGCCGGGCTAAGTATAGTTCTTTCTCCTAAACCTGGTTATTCTGCCTTGAAGGTCTTGTCCCGGACCAAGTTTGATAATAACCTAACGGAAAACGTAGAATTCTGATTCCCACGAAGGTGATAGGTATGAAAATTTTTGTTTCTGGGTCCCTGGCCTATGATCGAATCATGGATTTCCCTGGAAAATTTTCAGATTATATCTTGCCGGAGAAAATTCATGTACTTAATGTCTGCTTTGCCGTGAATGGGGTGATCGAACGTTTCGGCGGCACTGCCGGAAATATCGCTTACGGGCTGGTCCAATTGGGTGAAAAACCAATGATTGTTGCCGCGGCAGGACGAGATTTTGACATTTATCGGTCACACCTTAAAAAACAGGGACTGTCTGATGAGGGCATCCGACAGGTGTCGGAGGAATTGACTGCCGGTGCTTATATCACCACTGATCAGTTGAACAATCAGATTACCGGGTTCAATATGGGGGCTATGAAATATTCGACGGCCTATGATTTCTCTCGTGAAGACGCTAAGAAATCCATTTGTATCATCGCTCCCGGCAACCTGGATGATATGAAAAACTACGCCCAGGCCTGCCGATCAAACGGTATTCCCTACATTTTTGACCCAGGCCAGTCTCTTACGGCCTGGTCCGGACCTGCCCTGGTGGAAGCCTTGACCGGTGCGGCGATCTTCATTTCCAATGATTATGAGCTGGAAATGACTATGAAAATAACAGAATTGACGCAGAATGACATCATCGACCGGACCGGAACGGTTATCGTTACGATGGGGGAAAACGGTTCGCAAGTCTTTAATGTCAAAGACCGAGTTGCTGTTTGTCCGGTACCGCCTGATCGGGTGGTCGATCCTACCGGGGCGGGTGACACCTATCGGGCTGGATTGATCAAAGGGTTGAAGGACGGAATGGATACTGTGGACGCGGCCCGGTTAGGGGCGGTGCTGGCCAGCTTCGCGGTGGAGGTCCAGGGGACTCAGGAATACCAGGTCACGCGCGACACCATCGGGTACCGATATGAGGCTGCTTTTGGTAGGCCGTTGAATTGGTAATACCGCGACCTGTTCTCAGGCGTTAGGAGGAATATATCAGGTAGTAACGCATCCGAATACGCAAGCTACATCTATCCAATTTTATAGGCTTTTTTAGGCAAGGCCTTAACCCAGGTGTCCACCAAGGAGGAGCGAAACCGATAGCCTCCCTCTGACAGTGTGTCGCTTCAATCGGTGCGTGGACTTTGAGCCGGGACGCAGACCAGGTTTAGACGCAAATGATTTTACACTGGTGAGGGTAAAATGATAAAGCGTTGCCTTAGGATTAGCCATTACCGTGGACGGGTGGGTTGTAGTTTGGTCTATTGCCTGGTTGTTATGTGTCTCCTGGATCCTAGCCTGGTCCTAACAGTCGTTTGGGCGGATGACCGTGTTGCCTCGCCGGACCTCTCAATGGACCTGTCAAAGCTTGATTTGAACGATTTGATGAATATTGAGATCATTTCCGCGTCAAAAAAATCGGAAAAAATTTTTGAAACGGCCGCGGCAGTTTATGTGATTACGCAAGACGACATTAGACGTTCGGGCGCCACCTCTCTTCCTGAAATCTTGCGGTTGGCGCCTGGGGTGGAGGTGGCTCGGGTTAATTCGACCGAGTGGGTCATCTCTATTCGTGGATTCAGCAACGCCTTCGCCAATAAACTTCTGGTTCTGATAGATGGACGCAGTGTTTATACCTCAGTTCTTTCAGGTATTTTTTGGGATGAACAAGACACCGTATTGGAGGATATCGAACGCATTGAGGTCGTCCGTGGCCCTGGCGCGACCATGTGGGGCGCTAATGCGGTCAATGGCGTCATCAACATTATCACCAAGAAAGCCAAAGATACGCAGGGGAATATGACCGTTGCCGGTGTCGGGACGGAAGATCGTTTGTTCGGTAGTGAACGTTTTGGCGGGACCTTGGGCGACCAGGGTTATTATCGGGTTTATGGCAAATATTTTATGCGGAATGGATTGGCCGGGTCCAATGTGCCTACAGCCGAGATCTATCGCGGAGACCGGCCCAACGATGATTGGAAGTCATCCCGAGGTGGATTCCGGATGGATTGGCAACCAGCCAAAACCAGTCAAGTGACCTTGCAAGGGGAAGCTTATGAAAGTTTGGTGGATTGGGGAATCATGACGCTTAGCCCGTTGCCGCCGTACCAGAATTTAGCGCATCAAACCGTCCGGCAGAATGGAGGACATTTATTAAACAAGTGGAGCCACACTTATGAGGATGGAGCGGAGTCCACTTTTCAATTCTACTATGCTAATGCCAATCGGGACCTTATTTCTACCTCTCTTAAAACCAACACCTTCGATTTCGAGCTTCAGCATCGATTTAAGCTGGGCCAGTATAATGAAATCAACTGTGGCCTGGGATACAGGTATATCGCCGACAACGTCGATAATAGTTTTATGATCCAGTTTGACCCGGTTAGTAGAAATCAATATATATTCAACGCCTTCATTCAAGACGAAATTACACTCGTTCCGAATCTTTTACGTCTGATTGTCGGATCAAAATTTGAGTATAACGATTATACCAACTTTGAGGTTGAACCCAATATTCGGATGTTGTATACCCCCTGGAAGAACCAATCCTTCTGGGGGGCCATATCAAGGGCGGTGCGGGTGCCTTCGCGGGTCGACCGAGACGTGACCTACAATTATGCCTTGATCCCGCCTCCGAATAAGATTTCCAGCACGCTCCCGGTGGTATTCAGCGAAATATTTCAAAACCAATGTGATTCTGAGATATTAAACGCCTTTGAACTGGGTTACCGGGTGCAGCCGAATCATAATTTATGGTTTGACCTGGCTCTTTATTATAACCTTTATGATCGCATATTATCCGACACTTTCGGCGATCCCTTCACAACCGACAAGCCCGCGCCTCACATCGTTATTCCGTACTATCTCGCCAATAAAATAGAAGGGCGGACATACGGCGTCGAACTAGCCGCGGACTGGCAGGCGACCCAAAAGTTGCATCTGAAGGCTGCATATTCTTATCTGCAAATGGACCTCCACCCGATCGATGATATCGCACTGCCTGACTATGCCTCGGGTATCGAGGGACGGAGCCCAAAACATCAATTTTCGATTCGTCCTACCTTCGCTCTCACGCCGAAACTTGAACTCAACCTGTTGTTTAGATTTGTGGATAGCCTGCCTTCCGTGCCTGCTGGTGATTATACTTCACTGGATGCCAGGCTGGCTTGGAAGCCGATAAAAAGTCTGGAATTATCTCTGGTGGGGCAGAACTTGCTTCAAGAAACTCACTCCGAATACACTGCATTTGAAGTTAAGCGTGGAGTCTACGGCAAAGTCGTCTGGAGTTTTTGACAGCCATCGGTGGTAAATGACCATTCATGATTGATTGACCTGGCTTGCAACCAGACCCCCGCAACCCTTAACCCAATGTCGTTGACTTAAGCCGGAGGAAAACACACTGTAAGATTTCTCGCTTCGCTCGAAATGACAAGGAGGACGCACGCAGCAGGTACTATCCTGAATGTACGGCACTTCTGTCATTTCGAGCGAAGCGAGAAATCTTAACGTCCTTATGTCACTCCGGACAAGAGTGAGGTGACCTTAAATCAATGACATTGACCCTTAACCTGCAACCCGGCACAATGATTTTCGACGAGAATCTACATGGCGATCACGAAGAATAATAAATGGCGCAAATGGCGAGTTGGAGTTGTGGTATGGGTATTAATCTGCCTGGCCTCGGTCCTTACCCACGCCACTCCGCCAGCCGACCTGGAAAGCCGAGTCAAAGCGGCTTTTATCTACAACTTTGCCAAGTTCGTGGAATGGCCGGAACAAGTCCTGCAGGGTAAGGATAATACTATTCTTCTTTGTGCCATTGAAGACACGGACTTCGGCCAGGCATTCGATTTAATAGAAGAAAAGATTGTCAAGGGCCGAAAAATGGTCTACCAGTGTTGTCCGAGGCTCTCCAGTGAACTCAATGTCTGTCACATTGTCTACTTGAACTCTCAGGATCCCAAGATAATTCAAGAAGTTCTCCGGTCGCTCAAAGGTCGCCATGTCTTAACAATCGGCGAACAAGAGGGATTTGTTCAATTGGGCGGCATCATCAATCTGTATAGTTCGGATAATAAGATCCGGTTTGAAATTAACGTCGACGCAGCTAACCGGGCCGGGCTTAAGCTCAGCTCGCAATTGCTGAAACTGGCTAAGATTTATAGAGAGGAGCCTAAGTAACATGCGCCTCTTCCGGGATATTCCTATCAAATCGAAGCTCAGATGGGTCATTTTTCTGACCGGCGCCGTCGTCCTTCTAATCTCCTCCGCTGCTTTCGTATTGAATTATGTGATCGAATTTCGACACAATATGGCCCACGAACTGCATAGCCTGGCCCAGGTGGTCGGCTCCAACAGCGCCTCCGCCCTGGTGTTCGATGACCGGAAGGCCGCAGAACAGTGCCTGACTGCTCTCAGTGCGAAGACGCATGTGGTTTTTGCGTGCATTTACAGCAAAAACGGCCATATTTTTGCCAGGTATCAGAGCGGTGATGACTCCATGGCCTGGACGCCGCCCCGACCCCAAGAAGATGGTTACTCCTATGATGACAACCACCTGATTCTATTTCAACGGATCCTATTGGACGGGGTGCAGGTGGGGACCTTGTTTATTCGGCATGACTTGGATGAGAT
>JADFYC010000071.1:5230-12031 GCA_015233295.1 Deltaproteobacteria bacterium
TCCGGCTAAAGCAGTACGGGCTTCTCGTCACCCTGATCCTGGCTGTGACTTTTTTGATTATCATAGCCTTATCCAATGCCTTGCAACGGGTTATTTCTGAGCCTATTCTGAGCCTAACCCAAACTACCAGAGATATTTCTGAAGCCAGGGACTACTCTCTGCGGGCCGAAAAGCATGGCGGAGACGAGATCGGGGAACTCATCGACCGGTTCAATGAGATGCTGGAAGAGATTCAGAAAAGGGATGCTATGCTGGAATCGAAGGTGGCCTCCCGGACTGCGGAGTTGTCACAGGCCAATGAAGCCTTATTAAAGGCTAAAGAATCTGCTGAAGGCGCCAACCGGGCGAAAGGTGAATTCCTGGCTAACATGTCGCACGAGATCCGCACCCCCATGAACGCTATTTTGGGGTTTGCTGAAATCCTGACCTCGAATATCACCGATGATCAACAAAAAGAGTATTTGTCCGGTATTTTGTCCAGTGGCAAGACCTTGTTGAAATTAATCAATGATATTCTAGACCTGTCCAAAATAGAATCCGGCCGACTGGAACTCTCTTTTCATGAGGTCAATCCCTGGCAGGTTCTTTCCGAGGTACAACAGATATTTCAATGGAAGGTCCAGGAAAAGGGGCTGGAGTTTAAAATAGAAATCGACCCGGCTCTGCCGGACGCCTTGTTACTGGATGGAGTCCGCTTACGGCAAATCTTGTTCAATCTTGTCGGGAATGCGGCCAAGTTTACTCACCATGGATATATCAAACTGGCGGCACATAAGAACATCACATCTGAGGATCACTCGACGCTGGAATTGATTATTTCCGTGGAGGACACCGGCATCGGCATCCCTCAAGATCAGATTGAACAAGTATTTGAAGCCTTCCGGCAACAAATCGGCCAAGACACGACCAAATATGGAGGTACGGGATTGGGATTATCCATCACCCGGCGGCTGGTGGAGATGATGGGTGGTGAGATCACGGTCCAGAGTGTGGCCGGTCAAGGCAGCACTTTCAGGGTGTTGTTGAATGATGTTAAGGTCGCCGCGAGGCGGTTGGAACCGGACCTGCCCGGCCAGCCAGTGCCTGAATCCGTAATCTTCAAACCGGCCTTGATCTTGGTTGTGGATGACGTTGATCTTAACCGGTCCCTGATCAGGGGATTCTTGAACTATCCCGGCATGGATATTATCGAAGCGGCGAACGGCGCCGAGGCTATTGAGGCTGCCAGGCGGTACCAGCCCAACCTGATCTTGATGGATATGAAAATGCCCGTGATGGACGGCAGCGAGGCCACGCACATCATTAAAGGAGACCATAGACTAAAGCAAATTCCGGTGGTCGTCCTGACGGCGGCGGTCTCGGAAGAAGATGAAAGAGAGGTGAGAAAAGCGGGTTGTGACGGCTTCTTGCGGAAACCGGTGAGCCGGCAGGAACTGCACGCTGAATTGGCCAAATTTCTTCCTTGCGAGAACGTGGGGAAGAGTGGACTAAAAAAGGAACAGGAAGGCGGTCAAGATACGGCAGATCATATTGAAAAATCAGAAAGTCCGGTCCCTGAGCCGATGACGCCGGAAGCAAAAATACGCCTCGATGGTTTGATTCAACTGCTGGAAACCGAGTTGACTGATAAATGGCGCGGCATACATGAGACATTCATCATGAGCCGCATCGAAGATTTCGCCCGACATATCATCATGTTGGGAGCCGATTACGACTTGGAGCCACTCACCATCTGGGGTAATACCCTGTTAAAACAGGCCAGGACTTTTGATATGGAAAGGCTACCCCGGACTATTGACCACTTTTCCGACCTGATAACCGAACTAACTAAGCTCAAAGATAGTTAGGCAACTCGCATTTCTGTGTTTGCTTTGAAGGCAAAAGTTAGGTATAATGATATTTCGATATAACGGATGTGAATGAAGATAAGAAATAAATCCCTTCGGAGCATTGTATGGTTACGATGACGGTTTTCAAAATAGGTCCCATGGACAGAAGAAGCGTCAAACTGATGCTATTCGTCTGGACGATTTTGCTAGTCTTCTTATCGCCCGGAGTATCATCTGCCAAAGAAGAAACCATCACCATAAAAGTAGTTAGAGTAGTTCATGGTGATACCCTGCGCGGAACAGATGAGGATGGCAAAGAGTTCAGAGTCAAATTAGAAGGCATTGAGGCTCCGGAAGCTGCCCAGGCATTTGGTTACAAGGCTAGACTTTATCTTCGGAAACTCATTGAAGGTAAAGAAGTGACCGTTGTCTTTTCCGAAGAAAGTGACGAAACCATCATCGGAAGAGTTTTTCTAGGCAAGATTGATGTGGGAGAAAAGATGATGGAAGATGGCTGCGCCTGGTATAATCCATTGTATTGTCACAAGAGTTTCTGCCAGAAGTATTCTTTGTGGCAAGAAACGGCGCAGGCCGCCAAGAAAGGCTTGTGGAAAGGCCCCAAACCTGTCCCACCTTGGGAATATAGATTAAACAAGGATAAATATAAGGATTGGTCTCCCCTGGCTTACTGATGGTTACTGGTTGCACGTTACTCGTTACAGGTTGCTTGTTACTTGTTGCAGGTTTCGGGTCAATGTCGTTGACTTAAGCCGGAGGAAAACACACTGTAAGATTTCTCTCTTCGCTCGAAATGACAAGGAGGACGCACGCAGCAGGTACTATCCTGAATGTACGGCACTTCTGTCATTTCGAGCGAAGCGAGAAATCTTAACGTCCTTATGTCACTCCGGACAAGAGTGAGGTGACCTTAAATAAATGACATTGGGTTTCGGGTTATGTGTTGCGAATTATTGTTAGTGCGAACTATAGCCTTGTGGAAAGAGATGCTGTGTTTCTGTAAGTTGATCAGACGTAAATTCATCAAGTTGTCTCTTGCATATCCGAAACCGCTTTCTGAAGGTGTATCGGGACCGGGGATTTCATTTCGACCTTTGGCAAATCGATGCAGTCGTTGATTCGTGAAAGAATGGTGATCCACTGCCCCTTATCTTCATTAACCAGCAACATGCAACCGGTGAGGGAGCCGACCCATTGAATACCACCCGGTCTGAAATAATCCCCAATATCTTAGACATGTTAGCCTATCATCGTGAAACGGCCCATACTTATGACAGTGTCCGCCGAGGTGGGGGGTTGGTTTGGGCGACCAAGCCCTGGGACTTCAAGGTCTACCAGTCATTGCCGGAAGTGGCGCTGCCGAATCCGTCGTCCTTGCTGGAAGCCGATGCCTGGGAGGTGCTTCGGGGTGAGCTGCCCGTCGGAGTCCCGGTAGCCATTGATCTGCCTACTTTGGCCGCATTACTTGGGGTGTCCTGGAATCTGACCCGCGAAAACGTCTACGGTGAGACCATCTGGTACACCCGGTCTTATCCTTCGGCCGGTGGTCTTTATCCTCTGGAGTTGTATCTGGTGGCTCGGGGAATCGCCGGTCTGGAAGACGGGGTCTATCACTATAGTCTGCACAAGTTTGTCCTGACCAGGCTCTTTTCTGGTGATTTCAATGAGCTGGTGATATCTCAATGCGGCGGGACATGGCCGGAAAAACCTGACTTGATTGGGATCGTCACCAACGTCTTTTGGCGAAGCGCCTGGAAATACCACAGCCGGGCCTACAGGTACTGTTTCCTGGATGCCGGCCATGCCGTGGCCAACCTGGTCCTGACCGCCCACGGCCTGGGACTGCGACCTTATTTGATTCATGTTTTCGATGACCAGGTTATCTCCCGGCTACTGTGTCTGGATGACAAACTGGAAGCCCCTTGTCTGGTCGTCCCCATCTTCGGCCAGAGACCTTTTCCCGGTCCGGCCTCTAAATCCGGTTCGGCGGAACCGACCTCCCACGTCTTGGCCAGTGATCTGGATACTTATCAAGACACGGCCTACCCCTTAATAGACCAGGCCCGTCGGATCACCAGCCTGACCGGACAGGAGGTCCGTGAGACAGCCGCCAGGTGGACCGGCCATGCCGGATCATCAGATCATGGCTCTCCGGCTGCGCTCGCCTCTGGAGCGAGGAGGGGGCGCCTGGATGACTTTAGAAAAATACCCTTGGCCAAGGCCCTTTGGCAACGACGGTCCCATCGGCAATATATCCAGCGACCCATCTCACGGGAAACGGTTAAGCAACTATTGGACGCGGTGCGTTACGCGTTGGTTTCCGATACCCCATTGGAGGCCGGTCCGGGCCTTTCGGTAATTGTCCAGCAGGTCACCGGACTGACGCCGGGCATCTACCGTTTCGATGGCTCCTGGCACGAAGTTGTGACTGGCGATTTCCGGGATGCCACGGTCAAGGTCTGCCTGGAACAGGGCTTCACCCGACGGGCTGCCTTTGTGCTGTTCTGGCACACCCCGCTGACCCGGCTGACGGCGGCCTATGGTCCCCGGATTTACCGCGCCATACATTTGGCTGCCGGGGTGATGGGCGAGAAGGCTTATCTGGCGGCTGAGGTCCTGGGCTGGGGTGCTTGCGGGATCGGCGCCTTTTATGACCAGGAGGCTCAGGAGCTACTCCAACTGGAGGATGAGGAGGTTGTCTACGCCCTGACCGTGGGACCGGTTTAATCGGATATGTGAGTTTATCAACCGGTCAGTCTGTTTCTGCTTTTCTATTTTCTTTGCGATATTATAAGGATGTCATTTCAATGAATGTATAGGTGGAAACATGGAACAAGCTATGCAAACTGAAAATATTTTAGTTGATGTTCCCATCACATGGGTGAGTTGGGTTTGACCCAGGGATTGATTCAAGAGGCTATTGCTGCTGTGTTATTCCACAAAGTAATTTTAACCATGAAGCAGGATCGGCGATTGATCGGTAAATCACGACGTGAGTTTGAGGAAGAGATTTTACCTCAATTTGGATTTACTACCATGCGGGAAGACCCAGAGAATGTCGAGATTGAAATTAATTCCGTATGACAAAAAGGAGTTCTTATGAATTTGACTGCCGATCTCCTGCCCTTGATTCAAGCTCAAATTTTTTTGTTGACAATGCTTCGGCGTCCAGGCATAATCCCGATCAAAGAAGGCACGAAGCCTCCAATGTCATACCCGGTATACCCCGGTTTGTTAGTACAAATTAAATAGATAAATAACTAAATATGTAAATAACAAGGCCACGTAGGCATCGTCGGACAGAAGTCCGCAGCTCACGTGGCTTTTTTTGTTCTCTCCGGGCCGATGCCCAGATAAAAGGATGACCATGAAATTAGAAGAATTTGCAACCGGCAACTCCTTTATCCACCACCTTGATCCCCGAGGCAAGGTTGTCGCCGCGGCCTTCTTTTCCGGGTTGGTTTCTTTGACCCAGTCGCTAACTGCCGCACTGGCGGCCATGGTCCTCCCGGTCCTGTTGGTGGTCCTGGCCCGCCTGGATTTCAAGCGGCTTATGACCAGATTGGCCGTGGTCAATGGGTTCATCCTGTTCACCTGGTTTTTTATCCCGTTTACCTTCCCCGGCGAAGTGATCTACTCTATCGGACCACTGGACATCCATCGGGAAGGGGTGCTTTATGCCTGTCTGCTGACGGTTAAGTCCAACGCCATTATCCTGGCCCTCATCGCCCTGCTGGGGACTTCGCCGGTGTTGGACGTGGTCCATGCCCTGAGCCACCTGGGTGTCCCAGATAAGTTGGTCCATCTTTTTTTCTTTTGTTTTCGGTATCTCCACACCATCCGGGAAGAGTATCACAAGCTGTCGGAGGCTTTGAAAGTCCGGTCTTTTCGGCCCGGAACCAATCTCCATACCTACCGGACCTACGCCTACCTGGTCGGGATGTTACTGGTCAGAAGTTTTCATCGGTCGCAACGAATCCTGGAGGCGCTGAAATGCCGAGGATTTAACGGTAGATTTTACATTTTGCATCATTACCAAATGAAAAGCCGTGACTATCTCTTCACCTCTTTCGGTCTGGTGTTGCCTTGCCTGCTGGTCGTAATTTTATGATCCGACTAAAAAACATATGCTTTAATTATAACTCACGGCAAGTCCTGGATAATGTCCATTTCAGGGTTGACCTGGGCGACCGCATCGGCCTGGTCGGCCCCAATGGGTCTGGAAAAACCACCTTATGCCGTATAATTATGGGCTTGCTGACGCCGGATGCGGGAGAAGTGGAGATATTCGGCCAGACCAGGAGAAAGGAAACAGACTTTGCCGCGATCCGGGGGCGCATCGGCTTCTTGTTCCAGTACCCGGATGATCAACTTTTTTGCCCCACCGTTCTGGAAGACGTTGCTTTCGGACCCTTGAACCAGGGCAAGAGCCCCGATGAAGCCAAACGGATCGTCCAGGCCACACTGGCCCGCCTTAACCTGACCGGATTTGAAGAGCGGTTCACCCATAAGCTTTCCGGTGGCGAGAAGCGGCTGGTGTCCCTGGCCACTGTTTTATCCATGGAGCCGGAGATGCTGGTCTTAGACGAGCCGACCACCGGACTGGACGAACAGACCATCGAGACGCTCGTCCATCTGCTTAACAACACCAACCTGACCTATATCATTGTCTCCCACGACAAAGAATTCCTCGAAAGAACTACCAATAAAACCTTCAGCATCGGTGGCGGCGAGATAGCCTGTTCTTGAATGTCAGACCAGGGCCTCGGAAGACCATGACACGTTTCCCGCTCCTCCACTAGAGGAAGAATTAACATGCACATATCAGAAGGAGTGCTGGCCGCGCCGGTGTTACTGGCCGGAGCCGCCCTGGGCCTGGCCGGAACTGCCGTTGGGCTGAAGAAACTGGACTACGACCGCATTCCTCAAGTGGCTCTGTTGGCCGCGGCGTCCT
>JADFYC010000071.1:12085-12542 GCA_015233295.1 Deltaproteobacteria bacterium
TCTTAAACGGGATACTGGGCGTCATGCTGGGCTGGGTGGCCTTCCCGGCTATATTGATCAGCCTGTTTCTTCAGGCGATTATGTTTCAATTTGGGGGATTGACGGTCCTGGGAGTAACGACCTGCAACCTGGCCTTGCCCGCGGTGCTGGGCTATTATGCCTTTAGTGCCGGAATCAGGAGTCCCAAGCCGCTTGTCTCGGGGCTGTGTTCATTCTTGTGTGGATTTGTGGCCATTTTGTTGTCCAGCCTGGCCGTGGCGGGGTGTCTGGTCCTGACTGGCAGTTCCTTCTGGGCCCAGGCAAAGATGATTGTGGTGGCTCACATCCCGGTCATGTTTATCGAAGGATTTATCACTCTAGGTTGTGTCCGTTTTTTGAAAAAGGTCAAACCGGAGATGCTGGAGGTGGTTTATGCCCGACAGTAATATTCGTGCTTTCCGTGACATTATCCGGCACC
>JADFYC010000072.1 GCA_015233295.1 Deltaproteobacteria bacterium
ATATCGCAGTCATGCCGTTACCCTTGAGATTAATACCCCGAACCAACCTGAGATAATGGGTCAGAGGCAGAATCGAACCGACCCATTGAGCCCACTCGGGCATCCCTCTAAAAGGAAACATGAAGCCGGATAACAGTATCGAAGGCAGGAAGAAGAAAAAGGACATCTGGACGGCCTGAAGCTGGTTCTTGGCCACGGTGGAAAAGGTTAAGCCCACGGCCAAACTGGCCCCGATAAATAACAAAGACGCGGAATACAGCAGGAGCAGGCTTCCCTCCAAGGGTACCTTGAAAAGCACCCGAGCAGCCAATATGATCAAGCTCATCTGCAAATAACCCACGACAACGTAGGGTATCAGCTTCCCCAGCATCACCTCCAAGGGCCGCACCGGGGTGGTCAACAGGTTTTCCATCGTCCCTCGTTCCCGCTCTCGAGTAACGGCCAGGCTGGTGATGATGACCATGGTCATGGTCAGAACCACGCCCATCAACCCGGGCACAATGTTGTACTGGGTGATATTCTCCGGGTTATACATGGGATGGATCCGGAGATCCACCGGAGTGAATCCGGGTTTGAGATCGCCTAAGATACCTTTCAGGTCCCGTTCCAGAACTGTGCTGGCCAACAACCTGATAGCGGCCACGGCATTGCTCACAGCGGCAGGATCCGAAGCATCCGCTTGAAGCAACAACAAGGGTTTTTCTCCCCGAATTAACTTCCGGGAGAAATCTACAGGGATATTAATAACAAATTGTACCTGTCCCAGAGTCAAGAGCCGCTGCGCCTCAGTTTCATTATTCAATTGCTTTACTAAGCTGAAATACAAACTGTTTTGTAAGGCCGCGATAATCGTCCGGGAAAAAGGACTATTGTCCGCCGTCAGCACGGCCGTGGGCAGATTCTTCGGGTCGGAGTTAATGGCGAATCCGAACAGAATAAGTTGCATCAGAGGGATGCCGATCATCATGGCGAAGGTTACCCGATCACGGCGCATCTGCCTGAATTCCTTTATGATCATCGCCCATAACCGGCGGAAGGAAAATACTCTGACGAGCGTCATCAATCCCCTCCGGCCCGGTTCATCAGACTGATAAAAACCTCTTCCAGGCTGGTCGTGGTCCGGGTCCAGCGATATCCTATATCCATAAAAGGCGTGATACTCTTTTCCATAAGTTCAGCATCCTTGCCGCTGACATGGAGGGTGTTGCCGAAAGGCACAATTTGGTCCACTCCAGACAACCCCTGCAGTTTCTCCTGCAACGCATGCATATTCCCGCCGTCAACCAACCAGGTAGTCAAGTTTTCACCAGCGACTACCTGCTCCACCGTCCCGGACGTCAGCAGGTTACCGTACGCGATATAAGCCAGTCGATGGCACCGTTCCGCCTCATCCATATAATGGGTGCTGATCATTGAGGTAATCCCTTCGCCGGCCAACTTGTGAACCTCTTCCCAAAACTCGCGCCGGGCCTTGGGATCAACCCCGGCGGTGGGCTCATCGAGCAGCAATAATTTGGGCTGGTGGATCATACAGCAGGCCAGGGCCAGGCGTTGCTTCCATCCGCCGGACAGCGTCCCGGCCAGTTGATTGGCGAACCGTTCCAACCTGATCCGTTCTATGGCCAGGGCCACGGCCTCCCGCCGCGACCGGATCCCGTAAAGGGTGGCAATGAAATCAAGATTCTCCTTTACCGTCAGGTCCTCGTAAAGACTAAACCGCTGGGCCATGTAGCCGACCTGAAACTTGATCTGAGTGCTTTCTCGGATTATGTCCCATCCCAGACATACTCCAGAGCCTCCATCCGGCCGAAGCAGCCCACACAACATGCGAATAGTCGTTGTTTTGCCGCTGCCATTGGGGCCGAGAAAGCCATAAATCTCTCCTCGTCTGACTTTTAGGGACACGCCGTTGACCACCGTCTTGTGGCCGAAGCGCTTGACCAGTCCCTGGACATCAATGATTGTCGAATCATCGGTCATATCTTGCCTCCCTGGGAGGGCAAACGCACTTCCAGGGGTTGACCCGGATGCAATTGATCGGCCTTGGCCGGGTCAGATTTGGCTTCGATCATAAACACCAGCTTGGACCTGGTCTCCCGGCTGTAAATCACCGGCGGAGTGTATTCCACCTGGGGAGAAATATAGTTAATCGCCGCAGTTAAACCTTTAGGGCAACCATCACAGGTGAGGGCTATTCTCTGGCCTAACTTGAGCGTTCCCAGCTCCGGTTCGGGGACAAAAAACCGTACCTTAAGGTTGCCTGGAATTAATAAAGACACCACCGGCTTGCCCGCCTGGACCCATTCCTTACGGGTGTAATAGGTGTCAAAAACCAGGCCCGCAGCCGCAGCCGACTGACTTTTTTGACGGAGATTCCAGTCAGCCTGGGCCAGAGACGCTTGCAGGGCCGCCACTTCAGCTTCAGCCGCTCTGATTTCATCGACTCTGGCGCCTAACCCGGCAGTTTCCAACTGGGCAGTCAAATCCTTAACCTGACCCTGATCGACAAGTAACTTAGCCTTGGCCCGATCAAAGTCTTCCCTGGCGATGGTTCGTTGCTCGACCAGCCTCTTTCGCCGCTCATATTCTACCTGAGACAAAACCAGGTTACTTCGGGCCTGGCTCAAGCGGGCTCGAATGGCGGCCATTTCACTGGGACGTAAACCCTTTGTCAGGTTGGTCAGCCGGTCTTGGGCCTGCCTCAGCCGGTGACTCGCGGCTTCTTTGGCGTCCACCTCAAGACTGTCCTCAAGCTTAAAGAGCAAATCTCCGGCGGACACCTGTTGCCCCCGATGCACGGCCAGGGTATTCAGATATCCGGGCAGGGGCGAGGAAATGTAGGTATATTCCGCCTCAGCATAACCTTGGAAATAATCCGGCTCCGGCTCCCCCAACCGACATCCGCCGATGCTCAAAAGAAGCGCCAGTACCGACCCGACCACCATCATCATAACAAGCCATATTTTAATATATCTGTTTGATTCCATGGGCCGGGGTCGCCTCAAGGTCTTTCTGATATCACGTTAATAAAAAAATCACCGGTTATCGGCCTATGGTCACCATGGCCATTTGAAGTATCATCAATTACAATTATCCGGGTCTACTTCATTTCTGGTCTGATGATCGGTAAATTGAAGACATTGGAACTCAGCATAGCATTTGTTCTCGTAGCTATCCAAAACATATCCAGTGAACCTGGTCTCACTCCCGCAATAAGGGCATGCCGGGTCTGTTTTTCTGATTTTAGTCCGGTAAACCGGGGCCGGTTGCAGAGCCCCACCGTAAGGTGCGCCCGGGGTAGACATGATGACTACCGGCGCGGCAGGTTGGGAACCATTGCCGCCTTTGGGAATGGAGCGTGGCCGTTCAATGGTGGAGCTGGTTGGCGCCGACGAGGCAGATGCGGCACCGGGAGGTGGGACTAACTTAATCGACGATGAACCGGGTGGAGACTGGGCCACGGTCATGCCGCTGCCGCAAATGAAGACCGTTAAGGCCAGCCCTATAATAATCACAGCGCTGTCTTTCATTGCCGTCCCTCCTTCTCTGATGCCCGGTAATCGTTAAAGGTGGGTTTTAATAGTATCACAGGGCCGACCGAAAGGCAATCGTTATTCATACACATTTTTAGGCCAATGGAGCATTTCGATTGTGCCCGGCTATGGATCATTGACGTAGCGAGAGGTTGGTCAAAATCATTGAGGTTGACAGATACTTTTTCTTTGGGATATTGAGGAGTAAAAGGAGGAAGGTTCGGAAAACCCGCCATTCACCTACCCGAGATGATAAGAGATGAATGGCGGACCACCTTACTACGGAACTTAATCCGTTGGACCAGCTTTTGGTAAACGCGGGGAGTCAGCCTGGGGATTCTCAGCCTGGTTTGCCTTCTTACAGACCTGACCTCCAATTACATCAACGCCTGCCAACCGAGTGTATGAATGGTCGTCAGGTTCCCCCAGTCGCATTCCTTAGGTCAACGACATCGATGTGGTAACGGCATTATTCTTCCGGCTGACCGGGCAATTTTATGCTCCGCTTGATGGCGTCGTTCATGGTTTGAGGCGGACAGACCGTGGGGGCCAGGAGTTCTTTAACCACGGCCTGAAACATCTTCGTGTCGATCGGCTTGTGCGTTCCAAGGACGATCTCGATACCGGGATATTCGGCCCGAATGGCCTGGCTGTATTTGGTGATGAACGGGCAGACCGCGGTCATGCAAAAGGCCAGGTGGAGGGCGTCGATCCTATAGTCGGCCACAGAGCGAACTCTCTTAAGTATCTTTTCAGGGGCCGCCAGAGTGGGACACCCGGCGCAACTGATGATCCCTACAAGATCAAGAGGTTCATCCGCCGGATAACGTTCAAAAAGGCCCTGGCGCTTTCTCATGTCTGCCAGGCACACGGTTGAAGCACAGTTGGTCTCCTGAGTGCAGTTGGAACAGGTGATGATCCCGATGCGAGCCATGTTTTTCCTCCTTCGTTCAGCAGATAGTGCAGATGGAATGATGCGGTCATGCCGAGAAGTATGACTTCCACGAGTAGTCTCGTCATAACTCGTCCTCCGCTGCTTGCTCAATACAACCTGATGAAAATCTTTCCTTCTCTTTTCTCCGCCCTGACCTTTTCCATATGTCTGAGGGTGGCGAATTCTCTTTCCAACTGGGGCATGGCCAACTTACCTCCCAGGGCTTGAAGCAGCGCAGTGACTTCCACCTCTTCCGCCTCGGTTAATACCCCCAGTATCTCGGTTTGAATCGGCGTTAACGCGGCCGGATGGCCCATGTGCCGTTCCAGCGAGGTGGCACTATAGACGGCCCAGGGGTCGCAGGTCTTGACGGGCGACAAGGCATCCAGGTAACAATCCTCGCACAGTGTCCGTCCCAGATGCTCCCTCTCTTCCGACGGGGTTATATCCGTCTGGCAATGATGGCATTTCATTATAATCCTCCTTAAAGCAGACAGGGTTAGGATTTCTCCAATTAGCCGAAATCCGGTCGATGACGTTTCTTATCCCGCACGGCCCGGTCATGCCGACGCCGGATATTTTTGATCACCGGATGAACCATTCCCGGTTGGTTATAGGCAAGGTTTTAGACGAACCCGACCAATAAAAAATCCCCCATTTGGGGGATTGCGGCATTTTTTTTGTATTTGTGAGGACGGCCCGAGTCGGTTTAAACCAGGCGGTGGCGGGTGGCCCAGACCGCGGCCTGGGTCCGATCATTGACCCCGATCTTGTTAAAGATATGGATGACATGGCTCTTGACGGTATGGGGGCTGATGTTCAATCCGTGGGAGATTTGGTTATTAGTCGCCCCCCGAGCCAGGAGACGCAGCACCTCCATTTCCCGGTCTGTCAGAGGCGCCGGCAAGCGGTGGTTGATATTTTCTGCGCTCCCGTCGGCCTGGGCCAGGTCGGTCAGCTTCTTTTCCAGGCCGGCAATGTACTGCTGCTGCTCTTGCATGTCGCGCCTGATCTTGGCCGTATCGATGTCGATGACCACGGTAGACAAGATGTGCCCCGGCTATCGACGACCGGATAGACGGCCTGCTCGGCCATAGGACGGACTAAGGCGGGGCAGCGATCCGGGCCGGTCTTCTGTTTGCTCAAGGCCGCGGCAAAAGCCAGACAGGAGGCATATCCGCATGTCCGGCAGTTTGTCCGAGGCAGCAGCCTGAAGATATCAAGCACCGGAACCACCGGATTCCATCTCTTGTAATTCGGCTCCAGGGTATCCTTGCGAAGATCAATATCGTTGAGAAAGGCGATCAGTCGCTCCAAAAACTCTAGAGATTGAGGCCGGTCCACAAAGGGCGCCGCCACCCCGTTGTCGGGATTGAGCGCACAGACAAACCCGTCCAGCAGGAACCTGATAAAAGGAGGATTCTCGACAAAGGTCGCGGACCCGGCCAGGCCGTTAATAAACGGGAACAATGGCCCAACTTCGGCATCCAATCTGAAATGGGCCGCCCAGACCGCATCGGTTAGGGGATCGGTTCTAAACAGCGGTCCGCACGGTTTTAAAGAAATGCCGTAATATCCATTGACCAGCATATGAGTTCCCTCAGGCGTTGAGAATCTGTTGATCGTTGCCGGCTACTGGTTGCTCGTTCCTGGTTGCTGGTTGCTGGTTGCTGTTAAGAGAAACGGCCCTTTCGCAAGAACCTGACGGGCAACTCCGAAAAAGTCAGGATGATCCGTCATCTTCCGCCTGATATTCACTAGTTGGAACTTCAGCCTCGCGCCTATTGAAAGTCACTCAGTCGTATTAGATATTCCAATAAGTCACCTCGGCAGATATTCCAATAAGTCACCTCGGCGAAAAGTGGCCGATAATTGTTGCAACGATACCGGCCGGTCCTCCGGCCGCTCCCCGTACAGATTCTTTATCGCAAGTGATAATGCCTCGATTGCGTCTATGTAACGATCACTTTGGTTCTTCTCAAATGAGACGGCCAGGTCTTTGAAATTCAGATGGGTCACTCCGGTTATTTCCAGCTTGTTGTCGATTAGGGTAAAAAATCCTACGATCATAGCCAGATAATGGGAGGCATAAGGGAGAAAGTCCGGCGGATTATTGGACTCCGGCCGCTTTCGTTGATTCTCTACAAAGCGAAAGATCAATACGGCCAGAAGCGCCTGGGCTGCGTTCAGCCCCATAAAAATCTTGTTGTAAAAAGCGCCGAAATGATCTTTGCGTTGGAACTTGGCCTGGTGAGGACTCCCGCGCCAGATAGCCAATACGCTTTCAGCCACGATCGTACTTGTCACAACCAAAGATCCCGTGGGTCCTTCTTCGCGTTGCCATTTATAAGTATACCCCAAGCCCTGAATACCGATCTCCAACTGGCGCTGGATTGCATCGTTGGAACGCAAATCCCGCAGGTTTACCGGATTCTGACTATTGGTCGCGTAAGTGATATCATGCACGATGTCCTTATCATCCTCTGCAAGTTCGTAAATCCGCACAAGGACGAATACATTTTCGTAATCGTAGAACAGGTTTGGATTATTGAGAGTTTGCTGGATGGTTTTGCAGGTCTGGCCGCCGTTAATGATTTGCAGGCTTTCCAATTTGACATGATAATTCTCCCCTTGAAGGGCATTATATCTGAACTTACGGCAGATCATCGTAATCCCGTTGTTGAAGAAATAAAAGTTGGCTCGTCTCTGAGGATTAGTCAACGTTTGGTGAATGGCTCAATTGACCCGGTTCGAGTGCAGGCCCAGATATCGACGGATATTCCGTTCGAGCAGCAGATCGTTATGACGGTTGAAAAGTTCTGCGATTTCCGTGACTGAAACCTTACCAATCAAGACCCGGCGGAAGTTGAAGTCTTCAATTACAGCCTTTCCATGGAGCCTGATGGTATCGTCAACCTTCTTTTTACTCTGCAACACCGAGACAATAGAATCATGGTTCCAATGAATCCATTCCACCTGGTCTATGGGGAAACCTGATTGGTCAATCCAGTCTTGGGCCTGGGCGGTCCATTTCTGACCATTATTGCAGAGAATCATCCGGACATTCGGGATGTAGCCATCGCGCACCAGAGAGCGGATATCCTCGACCCGTGGTTTGATCTTGTCATTCATCACAATTTTTATTGCGGGATCGAACAGCGCGGCAATGGTGGTGATCGCATTCTTCACACTATTTTCAGGAAAATTGGCCTCCCCACTAAGCTCATTTACTTTATATTTGCCCTGGAAGAGAGATATGGTGAACTCTCCAGCGTCCACTTCACCAACGTATAAGCCGTCAACTCCGGCATCGTTTCCACCATCGGTTAGAAGTTCAACCGCTTCTTCGGCGGGGATATCAAGCACCGTGGACATGCTCAATAAAACGAAGGCCGCAGATTTTTTTTTATTGACGTCTCCGGCAGGCAGGGCTTCAGCATAGGTTTCAAGGAGACCGGCAATTCGTTGATCGACAATGCTTACGTTGATGTTCATCTGTGCTCCCTAACAATATACTGCGGTTTCACGTTAAATTCCTTTGTTCATCGTCATTTTTCTTCCATTTGCGTGGATGCCTGACCATTCCGCGTGCTGAGTTTCGAGACCTGCGGGAGGCCGTTCCCGGAAACCTTGCGATTTGTGCGATAATGATAGTATAATTCTCTCATTGGGCAGTATCCGCGCCAAAAACCGTTATAAGACTCAGGGAAGTATAAGGTGTGTTGGAAACCGAGGTTTGTGATTCAGGGTAAGGTATTTTTTTATCACAATTACCGGCTGAGAACAAATCTATTCTTTGCCCTGATCACTTTTTCAAAAACACACGTGGACCTCGAGAGAGCCTATAGTCGAAGCGTCGCGAAATAAACTCATTTTTTTCATGTCCGACCGCGAGTTTTCCCCGTCTAAGTTGTTATATATACAATGAGGCGACATCGTCCCAGTCGAAACCGTCCGACAGAATTAGGAAAATTGGTAAGTTACCATGGTGGTCATAAAACGACAATCTCCCGCCGCACCCGGTGGCAATGAATCGGCTTCTATGGAAGACATCGACTTCAATACGATCAAGGCCATCGGAAGGGGAGATCGATCGGCTTTCGAACTATTCGTAAAAAAGTATCAGAATCCCGTGGTGAATTTCATTTTTAGGTACGTTAGGGACCGGTTTACGGCTCAAGACCTGACTCAGGAAGTGTTTTTGAAAGTATTTCAGGGAGCCGGTGAGTTTGAACCCAGGGGGAAAGTCTCAAACTGGGTATTCACGATCGCCTTCAACCTGTGCGCCAACGAGTTAAAGCGTCAAAAGCGGAGGGGGTACCCGTATCCCGACTTGTCCTTAGGCGACCCAGCCGAGTTGGAATGTCCAGCCCATGACCAGGCGGGAACCCGAAAAAAAGAACTGGAAGAAGACTTGATGGCCGCGCTGGACCGGCTCCCGGAAAATCAAAGGGCGGCATTGTGGCTCCGGGTGAACGAAGACCTGTCTTACCTGGAGATCAGCCAGGTATTGAACATCTCCCTGGCCGGCGTTGAGTCCTTAATCTTTAGAGCACGCAAGCAGTTGCGGCAGCTTATGCGGGGTCGGAATGGAAGTTCTCCATAACCTTCCCCATGCCTTGTCGGGAGTCCGCCACACCCTGCGTCACCGGACCACGGAAGCCGGGCCGGCCTCAGCCGGTTGTGGTTAATATTTTTAAAAGCAATAGGGAGTGTCCCCATGCATTGCTCTAAAGCCTGTGAGAAGATTTCCGCGTACCTGGACCATGAACTGGATTCTGAGTTATCACAACAGGTGGCGCACCATATCGGTCAATGCGATGACTGCCGAGAAGTGTTCCAGGATTTCCAAAAAATTAATGCAACGGTGCGGGAATGGCCCAAAATTGAGCTGGCCCCCGACTTTGCCCGGCAATTAGGCCGGATGGTGGAGGCGAAGGAAGGTCAGGCTACCGGAAGGCTGTCGGTCCCTTGGCCACTGTGGCGGTTCGTCCAGAGTTTCATCCGGTTACTGGATGCAACGAGATATTCGAGCGCCCAGACCCTCGATGAATTCAACGATTTTCCACCGTTTTCCATGGGCTACATTTATTTCAAACTGTTGGATCAATCCGGACGAGGTTGAAAATGGCTATCCACTTGTTGGCTTTCGGCCTGGTGGTCATGCTGGTCACCGTCGTGGCCACGTTGACCCTCGTGTACCGTTATGTTAAACGGGCACCCCAAAACCAACCCATTAAAGGGTATCTTGATCTGATCCCGGATCTGACTCCGGAACAACGACATAAGGTCCAGGAGATCCGAGAAACTTTCCTGCCCAAGGTCAGTCTGATCAGACAAAACTTGTGCCTGGAACGGGCCAATTTAGCCCAACTCCTTTTCGCTGAACCGCCCGACAGATCGAGCATTGATGCTGTCGCCCGTCAAATTCTTTTCCACCAATCCAAGCTTGAAAACGAGGTGATTGAACACATTCTGGAAGAAAGAGAAATACTCTCTCCATCCCAACAAAGAAGGTTTTACGAAATTATCGTTGAGCAATTTTCTTCGGGTGGACTGGGGGTCCATGACGTTAGGAACAAAAAAAATTGATCAGGAAGTCTATGTGACGGTGCGGTTCGTCTTTTCGTTTAATCGTGTCCGATATCGCATCCAGCGAGGACATGGGCGCGGTGATCTCGAGTGATACTCTAAACTTTACTTCAAATCCAATATGAGGAGACGGTTATGGAATTTTTGCAGATGTATTTTCCAGTATCGGGAGTGAAGACATGGGTTTTTCTACCGCCGCTGGTTGCCTTTGTAGTCTCTTGCTTTACTTCCATGGGCGGGGTTTCCGGGGCGTTTTTACTATTGCCGTTTCAAGTAAGTTTCCTGCACTTCACGTCTCCGTCAGTCAGCGCCACCAATTTCGTGTTCAATATTGTGGCCATTCCCAGCGGGGTCTATCGCTATCTCAAGGAAGGCCGGATGGCCTGGCCGTTGACCTGGGTGATCATCGTCGGAACACTACCTGGGGTATTTATCGGTTACTATTTGAGGGTGCTGTATCTTCCAAACCCGCGCGCCTTCAAGCTCTTTGTTGGTTGCGTCCTTTTGTATATCGGTGTCCGGCTGCTCTATGAGATGACCGCCCGGTCCCAACGCGGTAAAAAGGAAATGAAAGCTATAGAGGAAAAATTCAGCCATCATGCCAGGCGACTAACGGAATCCCAAGCGGCTCGAGTATCGTCCGGTCTGCCTCCCGAGGCGGTGGTCAAGACCGTTTCATTTTCCTTATCCAGGGTCGAGTATGAATTTTGGGGTCAGCGTTTTTCCTTTAGTACTCCTGGAATGTTTCTTTTGGCCTTTGTGGTCGGGATCATTGGCGGCACCTATGGTATCGGCGGCGGAGCCATCATTGCTCCTTTCTGCGTGGCTGTCTTTCATCTTCCGGTGTACACCGTGGCCGGGGCGGCTCTCTTCGGGACGTTCCTGACATCCGTAGCCGGGGTATTCTTTTACAGCGTTATTCCGACCCAAAGCGGTCTGGTTTGCGCCCCGGACTGGATGTTAGGATTTCTCTTTGGGGCCGGTGGATTTGCCGGGATGTATTGCGGGGCTAGGTTACAAAAGTTTGTCCCTCAAAAATACCTCAAACTTTTCCTGGGCATCCTGATCACCTTTTTGGCCGGCAGCTATATCATCCAGTTCTTCATCAAATAGCCCTTGTCTAAAGTAACTGGTTCGTGTCATAATCAACATTAGAGGAGGTTGTTGATGATGAATTCAAATCCGAATTAGAGGAGGTTGTTGACGATGAATTCAAATCCGAAAAGACTTTTAGTGGCGGTGGATAGTTCTGATTATTCCTTAGAGACTGTCCGTTATGTGGCTAACCTGTTCCCTCCCGAAAGCATGGAGGTGGTCCTCTTCAGCGTCATGTCCAAGGTCCCGGAAAGCTATCGCGATGTCGAAGCCAGTCCATTTTTTAACCCCGAACTGCTCCGGGCTAAGGTCTGGGCGGCCCAACAAGAAAAGGCCATGAAAGAATTCATGGAAAAAGCCCGGGGGGTGTTATCAGAGTACCGGATTCCTGAAAAAGCCGTGACCATTAAGATCGGAGAGTTGAAAGAAGGTGTCGCCCGAGACATCCTGGCCGAATCTAAACAAGGCTATGACGCAGTCGTGGTGGGGCGCCGCGGCCTCAACCCCGTGTCCGGACTGATTCTGGGCAGCGTTTCCAACAAACTGGTGAGTAAGATGATCCATGCGCCCATCGCTGTGGTGGGAGGCGTCTCCCGAAGCAAAAAGATACTTCTGGCTATCGACAACTCAGAAGGAGCCATGCGGGCTGTTGACTATGTCGGCCGGGTGTTCTCCGGCGCCGATGTGAAGTTGACTTTGCTTCACGTCATCCGCAGTTTCGATTACCTGGATCCGGCATTGAATCAGGACCTGATTCCCTTATTCAAAGCGGAAATCGAAGTTGACCTGAGGCGGGCTGAAGAGGCCATCAAGACAACTTTCAAAAACGCAACCGTTAATTTAGAAAACGCCGGCATCGATCGCGGCGGCATCACCCAAGAAATCGTGGAGGGCGTGGGCAGCCGGTCTGAGGCCATCGTGAACATGGCCACAGAATCCGGTTACGGGACGATTGTGCTGGGCCGGATGGGGATATCTAAGGTGGAACAGTTCCTGATGGGTCGGGTGAGTCAGAAGGTTATCCATTTGGCCAAAGCAGCCGCCGTCTGGGTGGTCAACTAACCCGTCCCTAAGTACACTTACCTGCGTAACCCCGCCGGTCGGGTAACAGCTTTCGTGACCCGATTCTATCAACTGGTCCAGGGACGGACTCCTGATCCGGACGAGCAGCGAAAGAAGTTGACAAAGCTGGTATAATCGGATATAAGCTGAGGCTATCTCACATGTTTTTTCGGTTGCGGGTAGCGTTGCCGACCAGGATGGAAACGGGCTTCCCATAGTCATACCGGGCCAACCGTTTTTTAATCGGCCGCGCTATCATCCTTGGGACTAACTTTTGCAGAGGAGGAGTACCATGAATGTTACCATATTTGATCTTTATCCG
>JADFYC010000073.1:0-10366 GCA_015233295.1 Deltaproteobacteria bacterium
ACTCAAACCACCAGCCATTATCGTCGTGGGGGAAGTGGTCAGGCTTCGGGAAAGCCTGACCTGGTATGAAAAGTTACCGTTGTTCGGCCGGCGAATTGTGGTGACCCGCTCCCGGGAACAAGCCAGCTCGTTCGTGGCGGGATTAACCCTGGCGGGGGCAGATTGTATTGAGTTTCCGACTATTTCCCTTGAGCCACCGGATGACTGGACTCCAACGGACAAAGCCATTGGCCTGATTGAGAATTATGATTGGATTGTTTTTACCAGCGTTAACGGCGTGTTAAGGTTTTTTGACCGGTTGGCCGAGCAGGGACGGGATGTCCGCGATCTTAAAGGCATAAAACTCTGCGCCATCGGGCCGGCTACAGCCACGGAGTTGATCAAGATGCGGCTCAAGCCGGATGTGGTCCCGCCGGAATATAGGGCTGAGGCCGTGGTGACGGCCCTTAAATCTCACCCGTTGGCCGGTTCCCGGATATTGATCCCCAGGGCCCTGGAGGCGCGTGAAGTGCTTCCGGAGGAACTTAGTGCCGCGGGGGCTCAAGTAACGGTGGTCCCTGTGTATCAAACGGTTATGCCGCCTCGGGCTACATCCGAAGAGATGAAGGCGCGATTGTTGGCCGGTGAAGTGGACATGATCACCTTTACCAGTTCCTCTACGGTGACCAACTTTGTGGCCTGCTTCGCCCCCTGGGACTGGCCGACCTTGATGGCTCGAGTGACCGTGGCGGCCATCGGTCCAATCACGGCCAAGACCGCGGCCAAACATGGCTTGACTGTTCATGTTTCTCCTTTCGATTACACCATCCCTGCCCTCACCAAGGCTATCATTGAACATTACAACCATTAGCCATGATTGCGTTCTTGAAGGCTTCTGCTGCTTTTTAAAGGCTATCCGCAGATTATTTTATGGCCCAACTTCAAAGGCGCGTGGGTTAACTGGAAAATACGTGCAGAAAGACAAGAGATTAAAGATTTACCCTGCCCCTAACGTCAATGACATTAACCCGTAACTCGTAACATCTCTCCGGTCGCTCCGGCAAAATGACTCTCGCCTCTTTTCCCTCCCTTTTTTTGATGCGCTCCAATTCGAGGCATCAAACAGTTGACTATATTTGAAATTTATTGTATTTTCTAAAAAGTGTCAGATCATCATAAATGAACCCACTTCTCTCTTGATTTGCCAAAGAAAGCATCCATGTTTCGCGACACTAAAGAGAAAATACTGGTCATTGACGACAGCCTCACCTTTTTGCACGGCATCAAGCGAAAGCTGGTCGAAGCCGGATATGAGGTGAGCATGGCCAATTCTGGACCGAAGGGAATTAAGGCCCTGGAATCGTTCAGTCCTGATTGCATTGTCCTTGATTTCAGTATGCCTGAGATGGACGGTGATGAAGTGGCCAGAATCATCTCCTCGGACGAGCGCTACCGCCACATCCCGATCCTGATGCTGACCGGTATGGATGATAAAGATGACGTGCTCCGGGGCCTGAAAGCCGGGGCGGCGGATTATGTCAACAAAAACGTCGAATTTGAGATTCTCCTGGCCAGGCTGGAAGCGGTTATCAGGAAGAAAATTCTTTACGACCAATTAGAAGAGGCAAAACAACGGATACTGGAACAGCAAAAGCATATTGTAGAAGAAGAACGGATTAAGGTCCTGCTCCAGATTACGGGGGCCACGGCTGAGGAATTGAATCAGCCCTTGAACTCGTTGCTGGCCAGTATCGAGATGCTTAAAAATACAGACGACATTCCACCCCGATTTCAGGATCAGGTTAAGAGAATAGTGGAACACGGTGAACAAATCACAGATATCGTCAATCGCATGCAGGGCATCAGGCAAGACGGACGGTTATACTTGTCACAATCAGCGGCGGAGACCGACAGTTGGGAACAATCCATCTCTTTGTTGGTGATCGAAGATAGTGAAGCGGACTTTGTGACGATCAAAGAGCTAATTGCCGCCGCATGGCCGAATGCCACCCTGACCAGGGCCTCCAACCTGGCTGAGGGGGTGGAGACGCTATCTGCGGCCGAGTTCGATTTGATCTTTTCCGAATACCGCCTTCCCGACGGCCACGGATTCGACTTCCTCAACTATTTAGCCGAACAACAGTTAGTTACCCCAGTGATCTTCGTTACTTCTCAAGGAAATGAGGTGGTGGCCGTGCGGGCCATCAAATCCGGCGCATACGATTACCTGTCCAAGGCCTCTCTTACTCCGGAGACCCTATCGAAAGCCATCCAGAGCGCCTTAGATGATTCCCGACTGGTTCGGGAAATGGAGAACGCCAAGAAGCGAATTAAAGAAATGGCTACCACGGATGAACTGACCGGGTTGCACAATCGACGCTATTTTACAGATATCCTGAAGAGAGAAATAAGAAAAAGCCGGGATTATCACACTCCGGTGGTCCTGGCCATGTTGGATATCGACTTTTTCAAGAGTGTAAATGATACCTATGGTCACCTGGCCGGGGATTGCGTTTTGTCCGAATTAGGCAAATTGATTGCCGAACACATCAAGGATGCTGATAATTCCGGGAGATATGGGGGAGAGGAATTCAATATTTTGTTTAGTCATACCACCCTCGACGAAGCTTACAGCCGGTGCGAAATCTTCCGTTCTTTGGTGGCGCAACACGTCTTTCGTCACGGTGGGGGGGAACTGCAGATCACCATTTCTATCGGGTTAGGCGGCACGGACGGCTCGGAAGCGATTGATTCTGAAGAGCTTATCCGACGCGCCGACTCGGCCTTGTACGCGGCCAAAGCAGCGGGACGGAATCAAACTCGTTTGTACCTAAAAAGTCATGAGGAGGCAGAATGAGTATTACCAACTTACTGCGCAAGATAAAGATCGGCCCCAGGATGTTCTTAGGCTTTACCGTCATGGTCTGGCTTATGATGCTGATCGGCGCCGTCGGCTATATAAATGTGGCTCGAGTGGGCAAAGTTACGTTGTCGGTTTATCAGGATGAGGCCGGACCATTGATCAGGCTATACGGCGTCCTGCACTTCACCGAAACCCTCAGAATGCGGATATTGTCTTTTCTAAACGAAATGGATGACGAAAAATCGGCCCGGTTTGAAAATGATATTAGGGTCATCAGCGGCAAAATAAACAATGAAATCGATGCCTATCTTAAGGATGTCGGCCCCGGGGCCGGCGATAAAAAGGATAAGATTAAGGCATTTCAAAATGATTGGGCTGCTTTTTCCAAGAGCGGTTTGGCCTTGATCCAAGCCGGAGTGATGGGCCTTAGGGAAAAATCATTGTACACCGCCCTTGGAGAGCAGAATCAGGTGTTCAATAAGGCGACTAAACATATTAATGATCTTATCTCCAGCCACCGGACCAGCATGGAACAATCGGTCGCCGGCGCCCAGAACACGACTCGAGATACCCAGGTGCAGATTATCCTTTTCTGTGTCTTGGGAATTTTTTTAGCCACAATTTTTGGGCATTTTATTTCCTGGTCTATTTACAAGCCACTCAACGTGCTGGTGGAGGTAATTAAGGTTTTGGCCAAGGGTGACTTAAGCACCCGGGTTAAAGTTGAGGCGATGGATGAGGTGGGCCAGGTGGCCGACAACATCAACCGGATGGCCGACGCCATCGCCAATGAAATGGCCAAGAGTACCAGTATCCTGACCAACTTCCCCGACCCGTTGATCATGATCGGCCGAAAAATGAAAGTCACCTTTATGAACAAGGCGGCCGAGGAATTGACCGGGATCAAGGCCTGGGAAGCGGTAGACGAAAAAACCTGCGATCAGGTGTTCCGGACAGATTTATGCAACACGACGCATTGCCCTAAGAACCTCGATGAAGAGAGCGATATTGCCGGGGCTGGAATCACCACCAATTTGATTGACGCTAAGGGCCGGGCGATACCGGTCATTTTGGGGGGAGGAGATATAAGAGATTCTAAGGGGAAGTCCGTGGGCGGGTTCCATACCATCCGGGACATTAGCCAGATCGTTGAGGCAAATCGTAAAGAACATGATATGAGAGCTCACTTAGAATCTAAGGTATCTGAATACTTAACGTTCATGAATAAAGTCGCGGCCGGTGATTTGGACCAGAAGCTGACAGTGGCCGAAGACGGCGCCGAAGTGGAACTATCCCGGCTGGGGCATGTCCTTAATGACACGGTGGCGGTATTGCGGGAGATGATGGCCAAGGAGAAGGAAGCCAGAGATCGCCTTGAGACAACTATATGGTATTACTCTGAGTATGTGGAACGTGTGGCCGGCGCGGATTTGCGCAAAAGCCTGGTTATCGAGGCTACGGATCTGTTAGGTGCTTTTGGGAAGAAGATCAACCAGATGCGGGACAACATCTACCATATGGTAGAGCGTATCCAAGAAGCGGCAGAACACCTCAACGCCTCCACCAATGAAATTCTAGCTTCTTCCAGGCAGCAAACCGGAGGCGCTGAAAAACAAGTCGCCTCAGTCAACTTAGTCGCCGCCACAATTAATGAAATCGCCGCCATGAGTACGGAACTTTCGCGCACCGCCCGCAGTGTCGCTGATTTTGCCAAGGATTCGGCTGATCGATCCAAAGTCGGTTTTGATGCTGTGTCCGAAGCGATGAGAGGGATCAGCCATATTCAGGAATCGAACCAATCCACCTCAGAAAAGCTGGCCATCTTAAATGAGAAAGCCGAAAAAATAAGCAAAGTGGTGACCACGATCATTAATGTGGCTGATAAAACTAATTTATTATCCCTTAACGCGGCTATTGAAGCGGCTAAAGCCGGGGAACAAGGTCGAGGTTTTGCCGTGGTTGCTCAGGAGATCCGCCGGTTGGCCGACCAAACTCAGGAAGCCTCCCAAGAAATTGGAGATATGATCGCGGCCATGCAAGGCGCCGTAGCCGCGGCGGTGATGAGTATGGACAAAGCCTCGGAAGACGTTCGAGTGGGGACTGAGTCGGCTAAGGTGGCTGCGGAAACTTTGCATAGTATTATCGATAACATTATCGAAATTAAACCACGGGTGGATGAAATTGCCGAAGGCGTGATGCAGCAATCCGATGCCACTAAAGACGTGGCCTCGTCAATCAAAGAAATCGAGGAAACCGTTCAAATGACCCTCCACTCCGCCCAGCAAGTGACCCAGGCGGCTGATGATTTGAACCTGCTGTCTACGCAGCTCCGCGAAGAAGTCATTCAGTTTAAATTAAAATGATTCAGGTTGGTTGCGTGTTTCTGGTTACTTGTTAATTGGTTATGCGGATCAGTTAGAATGATTCCGATTCGGCCCTGAGCTTATGGATGCCGACATCGTTCTCCTCCGGGAGGATGGCCAACGTTTACATTTGTATTGACTTAAGATTCTCATTCATCCAACCCTGAATTCGCGTTGTTAATCGCTGAAAATAATTTGAAACCGGCAACGAGTAACGAGCAACCAGATGCATGTGCTGACATTTGAAATTACTGACCAAACCTACGCGGTAGACATCTGGGAGACCCATGATGTCATTGCCATGATTGCCATCAAACCGGTCTTGGCCGCACCTGGTTTCCTGGAGGGTGTCATCAACCTCCGGGGGGTGGTTATCCCGATTATCGACCTGGCCAAAAGGATGGGGTATTCGCGGTCTTACTATACCTATGGGAATCGGATAATAATTTCCAAACTGGAGTCGGCGCTGGTCGGGTTTGTGGTCGATCGGGTGGTTGAGATTCTTGATCTGCCGAGTGATTCCATTCGGACCTCGAAAATCAAGGTAGATGGTCAAGAGTTTTCGTGTGACATGGCCGTACTGGATGGTCGAGAGATCATTCAGATTGTGAGATGGGAATTCTTCCTCAACCGTAGAGAATTAGTTCAATTGAGCCACCTTCAATCCACCCTATTGGCAGGTCCAGAGGCAAGCAGTGAATCAGCAAGAATTTGAACTGTTCTGCCTATATATTAGAGAAGTCGCGGGCATCGATTATTTCGGGAAAAACGAGGTTACGCTCAAAACCGCGGTCAAGGAAAGAATGCGCGCTACAGGTGTATCGGCGGCCATAACTTACTTGAATCGGATTAAAACCGATAAAGATGAGTACCGTGAATTTCTCGACCTGGTGACCACACCGGAAACCTATTTCTTTAGAGATAATGAACAATTTGAATTTCTTAAGAACAACCTTCTGCCCCAAATAAGAGACTCCAAACTGCAGTTGCCTTCTCCTCCACCCATTCGTATTCTCAGTTGCGGTTGTTCAACCGGGGAGGAAGTCTACTCCATCGCTATGGCCGTCAAGGAGGCGATGCTGATAAGGGATTATCATGTTGATATTGTAGGGTTTGATATTAATGAAAAGAACATTGAGAAGGCCAAGATGGGAGTTTACCCAAAATATTCTTTCAGGGGCGTCAGCAACGAGGTAATCAAACGCTATTTTGAGGTCAAAGGGCTGAAACACCATGTTTTGCCGGAAATTAAGGAAATGGTCACCTTTTATACTTTGAGCATCTTCAAGATTAACTCATCACCCTTTTTGAGCCGTGCTTATGACATTATCTTTTTTCGGAACGTCAGTATTTACTTTGAGTATGCCGATGTGGTCACCATCATCAATAATCTGGAACGAAAAATTGTTCCGGGTGGTTACCTGTTTTTAGGCCACACCGAATCGCTGATGAATATTGACACCGGCTTCGCCAAAAGCCCCTGCCGGGGTGTCTATAAGTATTCTCCCGGCCGGCCCCTGTCGGATCGGACTCATCACTTAACCCATGAATTGAGCCGGATGTCCGCGTCCAAGCTGCCGATGGTGCGACCCGGAGACAATCCGGTTACCCGACCCATTTCTTTTTTGCCGACCAGACCGCTGCCGCCTGGATGGACAATCCCAGGTAAGGTTAGGCAGACATCTTCCTGGTCTGCTCCAGGCAACGGTTCATCTAAGACGACGACCACAGCGGCGGTCGCTAATTCCGGCCGGCGCAGCCCTGCGGGTTCTCCCGAGGAATGCTACCAAAAAGCTGTGGAGCTTTTCGAGTCCAAGAGATTTGCCGAAGCTGAATCAATGCTCAAGACGAGTCTAACCCATTGTCCCAAAGATACTCGCTTTCACCTGGTTTTGGCCAGGATCTATGCCGATTCGAACAAACTTGATGAGGCTGCCGAGCGTTGCCGCCAAATTATCGGTATCGACGATTTACAAGCGGCCGCATATTTTTTGTTGGGTTTGATTAACCTGTCCCGAAATCGGTGGGATGAAGCCTTGGCCAATTTTAGAAGAACCGTTTATTGCCAACCTGAACACTTTACGGCTCAGTATCATTTGGGACTGACTCTTATCGAGAAAGGCGATTTAGAATCCGGTTGCCGGGAATTGAAGACCACGATTAAGATGATTGAGGCCATGGAGCAAGATTGTTTGACCCGAGTGATCGAGGATTATTCAGGAGAACAGGTAATCAGATTGTGTCGGGACCTGCTTGATAAGCACCACTTGCCGCGGCCGGAATAACCCTGGTATTTTTAGCCTAATTCCGCCGTTAGGTGAGTTGTTTTTCATCCTTGTGTCCCTCGTTTAGAGTCGTAAACGCCATAACCGCTAGCTCATATCAGGTAGGCCATGACCAAGAAAGAATCCAACGTTACGGACTGGAAAAAGAATCTGGAGAACCAGTTACTAACTCCGGAGGAGTTGCGCCGCCGGGCGGAGGAGTACGTAAGACAAACCGGCCCTGGCGACGTCATGGACACTGGAGACCGTTTAGATCTGGTGGCTTTTAAACTGGAAGGCGAGAATTACGTCCTTCAGACAGACTCTATTCAAGAGATTCATAAAGCCGGAAAGATATTCTCCATCCCTAACGCGGATTATATTTGCCTGGGTGTGATGAATATTCGGGGGAATCTCCGGCTGGTTTTTGACATTAAAGAGTTGCTCAGACTGCCCCAAAAAGCGGAACGGCTGGATGACCCCGTCAATGTTTCCGGCGACATCACCGAAAAGTCGCGAATTATTTTTTATGTTGACAACGACCATTCCACCGGGTTTATCGCGGACGAAGTATCCCGAGTGATTTCTGTTGAGTTGGACAAATTTCAGGAAAACATGCCGGCCTTCCACGATTTGAATAGAGAGTACTTTAAGGGAGTTTTCCGGGTTGATCAAAAAGATTACGTTGGCTAAACATTGAAGGGATTAACGCCGGGGTGAACACCCGATTGAGCATGGCCGGGTTTCAACCCGAGGGTCAGCGTCCTCCGGGCAAATAGCCGGGATATCTTTTTTCCCAATCAAGTGAGTCACAGGTAGCCATATGGATTTCGACATCGACAACATGTCGATGATGGACATATTCAAGATGGAAAGCTCCGAGCACATCGAAGAGATGTATCAGATGTTGCGGGAGCTGAAAGCTGATCCATCTGATAATGGTATCATAGAACGGTTGTTTCGCCGTGTTCACACCCTTACGGGGGCGGCCCGAGTGGTGGAATTGGTCGAGGTGCAGACCATTGCCCATACGCTGGAAGATGTTCTTGGATACCTTGATAAACATCCCGAAGGCATGAATGAGTCTTTTGTCGGTCTTTTCGTTGAAGGACTGGACGCCATGTCTCAGATTGTGGATGCCGCCTTGGCCGAGGTCCCCCATCAGATCGATGCCTCAACCCTGGTATCCCGGTTGGAGCAGGTCAAAGAAGGGCGAGTTGTCTCTAATGAAAATGCGGTAGACCCTGAAAAAGCTCCCCAGTTTTCCGGTATAAACGACGTCGAAGTGAAACCGCCGGCCGCTCCGGCTGTAACGCCTGTTATCCAAGATGACTCCCTGGACATAGATGGCATGTCCATGATGGAAATATTTAAACTTGAAAGTTCCGAGCATCTGGGGGCCCTCAATCGTCTCTTACGTGATGTGATGGCCAAACCTGATGACCAAGAGATTTTGGCCCAACTCTTTCGTAGCGCTCACACCCTCAAAGGCGCCGCTAGAATTATGGATTTGGCTGATATTCTGTCAATCGCGGGCGCCCTGGAAAGCCTTTTCGGTGAATGGGGGAGGGACCCCGGTCTCATTAGTCAAGGAGTTGTCAATCTTTGTTCCGATGCTCTCAAATCTGTTTCGATAATGATCGATGCCGGGGCCGCCAACCAGGCCCATGAAGTTGATGTAACTGGAATACTCTCCGGACTCGAACAGGCCAAACAAGGTATCCCGCCGGTTGTTAAGCAGGATATCCCGGTTAAGGATGAAGTTCCGACTCTCTCCGCCGAGCCTGACGTCGCCTTCGTCTCTGACCGAGAGGAAATCGTCTCGGCTGCGGATCTGGGTGTAGGGCTTGATATTGACGGCATGTCCATGATGGACATCTTCAAGATGGAAAGCTCGGAACACATTGAAATACTAAATCGGATGCTCCTGGAATTGGAAAACAATCCCAACGACAACCAGGTTATCGAGAGATTGTTCCGTCGTGTCCACACACTCAAGGGCGCCGCCCGGATAGTTGAAGTCTCTGAAGTCCAGTCTATCGCCCATGCCATGGAGGACCTTTTCGGCCATTTACGGAAGAATCCCCAGTGGGTTAACGAGGCCTACATCAGCCTTTCGTTTCAGGGCTTAGATGCGGTCACGTCCATTATTGACGCCAGGCTGGCTCATCAGTCTCACAAAATCGATGTGACGGATCTGGTGGCCAGATTGGAGACAGCCAAGGAAGAACGAATTCTGCCTCCGGAGTATCTTCAAGAGAAGGACCAGGTCGTAGAACCGGGGGGAACGGCGTTGGAGGAGGCGGAGAAGATGCCCTTTTCCAAATCAGTGACTGAGGAGTCTGGAGAAGGCAAAGCCCTGCCATCCAGATCCGCCGCTTCCGCATCGTCGCAGAGCCTCTTTTCGGACAGGCGAGGACAGATCGCGGCGGCTGATCTAGGCCGGGAACGGCGCCTGGCTGCAGAACAGAAAATGATTACCCAGGAAGTCGGGGACCGGACCATCCGGGTCGACCTTCAACGGATGGACCGGATGATGAATCTTGTCGGTGAAATATATACCAGTACCGGCCACCTCCATAGATGGCGGCGCAGGTTGAAGGAGCTTCTTCGAACGGTTAATCATCTCCATACCGAGATCGGGGCCATCAACAAACTGGCCGATAAGCTGGGCCATGATTGGGCCGGCCGGATGAGCCAAAACGATTTCGGTTTTATTTCGGTGGATGAATTGAGAAACGGGCTGGCCGGACTTGGTGACATCGCCACTATGGCCAACCAGAGTTTTTCCCAACTTCAGGATATTCAGAGTCGGAGCGCGGCATCATTCGAGGTCATTGACAACCTGAGCGGTAACCTGGAATACCTGACCGGAGAACTGCAGAATGAGGTCCTCC
>JADFYC010000073.1:10444-12526 GCA_015233295.1 Deltaproteobacteria bacterium
AGGTCATCATTTCCGGGGGGGAGACCCCGGTTGACCGGAATATCTTGGAGGTGATCAAGGATCCCTTGATGCATTTAGTGCGAAACTCGTGCGATCATGGGCTCGAAAGACCTGAGCAACGGATCCGGGCCGGAAAAAATGCCCAGGGCACCATTTACTTGCGGGCTTATCACCGGGGTGACCGGGGGATAATCGAGGTGGAGGACGATGGACGGGGAGTCGACCCGGAAAAGGTTAAGAAAAGGATTTTGGACGGCGGCCTGGCCCAGCCGGATCAAGTGGAAAGTATGAGCAAAGATGATCTGGTCAGTTTTATTTTTTTGCACGGTTTTTCGACCCGGGAAACCGTATCCACCACTTCGGGCCGCGGGGTGGGATTGGATGTCGTCAAGACCAGGTTGGCCAGGATAAGCGGCTATGTTCAGGTGAAATCAGAAGTGGGCCGAATGACCCGGTTTACGTTGTCCTTACCCCTGACTCTGGCGGTGATTCGTTGTTTGCTGGTGACTTCCGGCAAGAGTACCGTGGCTATCCCTCTGACCCAAATTGATTCTCTGGTTACCTTTACCGGTAAAGATATTACCCGGATCGAGTCGGCCGAGACGTTGAATCATAATGGACAGCTTCTGTCTTTGGCGCCCTTAGAAATAATTTTAGGCCAGAAGATCACGTCCGGCAAGGTTGATCGGCGGATGGCTATTGTGCTCAGCAGCGCGGAGCGTCTGGTCGCCCTGGAAGTAGAAGGATTTTATGATGAACGGGATGTGGTGGTCAAGTACCTGGATCAACGGCTGGGCAAGATTAAGAATGTCGCCGCCGCCACCATCTTGGAAAACGGTGATGCCGCCTTTATTTTGGATGTTCCTGAAGTTATCCAGTCAATCGCAGATTTCACCGGGTCGGCCGTGATTTCCAAGGCCAGAGAGACCTTGGAGAAAACTAAAAAAGCCGTCTTAGTGGTGGAAGATTCGTTAACCATTCGTGAACTTGAGAAAAAAGTGCTTCTAGCCGGGGGATATGACGTAGATACGGCTGTAGACGGTGTAGATGGCGTGATGAAAGCCAAACAGAAGCATTTTGATTTAGTCATCACTGATATTGATATGCCCCGAATGAATGGTTTTGAAATGATTCAAACGCTCAAGCGGGATAAGAAATATCGTAATATTCCATTTATTATTGTCTCATACAAACAGCGGGAAGAAGACAAACGGCGGGGGATGGAAGTCGGAGCCAGCCGCTATATTGTCAAGAGCAAGTATGATAGTAAACACTTGTTGGAAACCATAGACCAGCTTATTGGTTAGAGGACGGATCTAAATGATACGCGTTCTGATTGTAAATGATTCTTTGGTGGCGGTCCAGGCGATGAAGCGGATACTGGCTACGGACCCGGACATAGAACTGGCCGGGGTGGCAGCCGACGGGGTCATCGCCGTGACTATGGCGGAGTCCCTTAAACCTGACGTCATTTTGATGGATATCGAAATGCCGAATAAAAATGGGGTGGAAGCAACAAGGGAAATCATGATCGCCACCCCCTGCCCGATACTCATCGTCTCGACTCTTTTTGATACGAATAAGCCCTTCGTTTATGAGGCCCTACGATGCGGCGCCTTGGAAGCCATCAAATCTCCCGCCATTGGTGCTTTGGCCGCGAGCGATCAGTCGGGCCAGACCCCGGGTATCAGCCCGGAAGCTAAGATTTTGTTAAGTAAAGTGCATACGATGCACTTGCTCAAAGATATCGCTGTGGGCCGGGTCCGGTTGGAAGGGACTAAAGACCGCAAGGACATGGCTCCCCTAGCTGAAAAAGCCGGCCAGGGAAATCTGGCCGAAAAAGTGATAGCCATCGGGGCCTCAGCCGGGGGGCCGGGCGCAACCCTGGAAGTGCTTTCAGGTCTGCCCGAAAATATTAAGGCCGGCATTTTGATATCTCAGCACATGGACGAGGACTTTACCAAAGGATTGGCGGATTGGCTGAACAGCAAGTCCCGGATCAAAGTCTGCGAAGCCAAGAACGGCGACAGGGTATTAGAAGGAGTGGCTTTTGTGGCCCGTGGCGGGGCGGCCGGCCTGGTT
>JADFYC010000074.1 GCA_015233295.1 Deltaproteobacteria bacterium
CATTAAAGATATATAAAGGAGGATGTTATTGGTAAACTATGTCAAAAAAATAATGATATTAGCCAATCTTAACTATGGATAAGGCGATACTGTTAATTTAGATACACCTTTTGTTATAATTGTTACCGTAATAACTAAGAGTGGGGACCACTATATCAATTTTATATCTCGCAGATTAGTTTTGCAAGAAGCTAGCAGATTATTGATTTTGGCCGGCCAAAGCTCGGATGCAAGCCTTCGGACACGAGCGTTTTGTCTTTTAATCTGCGCAAATCTGCGCAATCTGCGGATTAAATCATGGTCCTGAATATAACCATCGAGATTTGGAAAAAGGGTAACTGGTATTTCGCCAAGGCTCCGGAACTGGATTTCATTTCTCAGGGGCGGACACCGGAGGAAGCGAAAAGCAATCTGATGGAGGTGGTCCAGATCCAATTTGAGGAAATGGCCGAACTGGGCACCCTGGAGGAGTATCTATCTGAATGCGGATTCGAGGTCAGCAACAATATCATTTCCCCTACAGGTGAGTTGCTCGGCTTTGAGAAACATTCATTCCAGGTGACGGGTTAATGCTCAAGATTCGTCCCACAGATTGAAAAACTCAGATAAGGGTGTTTGTGGCGTATGGATGCCGCTTAAAAAGAAAAAAAGGCTCTCATTATGTCTTGATCTGCCCTGGGGCTAAAAGAGTGGTGGTTATCCCTGAGTATGACGAAATAGGGGTCGATATTATAAAGACAAATATGAAGACGGTGGGAATTAGCCGTGAGGAGTATTTCAACTTACTCGACCTGAATGAATAACCGATATAGAAGAATTCACCCCCGGGACGATCGCCTATGAGCCTCAATGACGCCGAATCAAATGGTCCGGACAACGCCGAGCGCCTCCCCAGCCGAACAGGTGCTCTCGATATGTCCAGGTTCACCTTTTCCGTCTATCGGATGACCATCGAGGCCGTCGATCCCCTGCATTTGCCTCCACATAAAGGATCGGCCCTGCGCGGTCTATTCGGAAATGTATTCCGCAAGGTGGTTTGCCCGTTTAAGCAGCAGGACTGCCGTAACTGTTTGCTCAAAGATAAGTGCATTTATGCCTACGTTTTTGAAACCATCCCGCCCCAAGACCAGCCCTTCTTGCGCCACATGACCAATGCCCCCCATCCCTTTGTGTTCAGACCCCCGGCGGAGACGCGGACCATTTACGAACCTGTCGAGAGGCTCTCCTTTGACCTGATCCTCATGGGCCGGAGCGAAGAATTCCTGCCCTATTATGTGCAAACGTTTATGGTCATGGGCGAGACCGGGATCGGGTTAAGACGCGGCCGGTTCATCTTGAAGAGTATCGAGAATCTGGACCTGGCCGGTGCAGGCCGGGTGATCTATACTGAGGCCGATCAGTATTTGATGAGTCCATCCGCTAGCCTGACCTGGTCGGATCTGCTGGCGGACCGCCCGGCCCCGGATCACTGCACGGTCCAATTCCTGACTCCCGTATGCCTGAGGGAAAAGGGCCGCTACCTGAAGGACATCCCGAGCTTCGAGGTCCTGTTCCGCAGTTTGCTCCGCCGCATAGTTGTTCTGGCTCTCATCCACTGTGGGGTCGATTGTTCCGGGCTTGATTTCAACGGCCTGTGCCGGGCCTCCAACACCATAACCAAAATCTCGTCAAGCTTTGAATTCAAGTCCTGGGAGCGTTATTCCAGCCGCTGGAAATGCCGACACCCCATGGGTGGATTGATCGGGTCCGTCACCTTTGCCGGCGACCTGGGTCCCTTTTGGCCCTTTCTCCTTCTGGGCGAACAGGTCCATGTGGGCAAGAACACCAGCTTCGGATTGGGGCAGTACCGGTTGGTTTCTTGAATCGTCAACTATTCATCATCACCCCGAAACACCACGATTAACACCCAAATTTTGGCCTTGACAGATCGCCGCTCAAGATGGTAATTAGCTGTAATGTTGGTTTTGCCCCGCTCAGTACCGAGATGATGGGGATTGAGACAGGCGTTCGACACCCAATAATAAAAAATTTGGCTGAACTGCCCCGCTCGAGAACGAGATGAAGGGGATTGAGACAGTAACAATTCTGTGGGAAGCCTCACCATTTCTAGGTCTGCCCCGCTCGGGAACGAGATCAAGGGGATTACATTGGATGTGAGTCATCCATGGCGAAGAACAAACGTCGGCGGGAACGAGAACGAGACGAACCGACTAATCAGAACAGGAACAAGAATTTGGAGTGTGGTAAGAAAGCCAGGTAGGGTATTTTGATCGGCCGGGGCGGTGGATTTTTTCACCCGGACAAAGGCATGAAAGAATATCTGAGGGCTAATAGTTTGATTTTAAATGCGGTAAAACGGCAAAAGCCCTGAAAGAGCCGACTTGATGCGCTCCCCCAGGGCCTGTTGTAACCTTCTTCCTCTGCAGCACTCAACCTTTTCCAGGCCGGTCCGGTGCGGCTGGGCTCGACACCAGACTCCAGTCACGGATGCACCCGGCCCCATCAGCCGAATAAACAATCTCTCCCGGCAGATTCCGACCGCGTAACTCCTCAATGGTCAGGCACCCTCTCTCTCGCCTGGCGCGGCTTCTGTGCTTCCCAGATTTCTTCGGCGGCGGGGCCGGCGTGGAAGTAGCCGTATATTGTTCGATGTCACCGCCGGTCAACATTTCCGACTCCGGTATGGCCGAGATGGTGGATTCCGTCTCTGAATCGACCGGATCATTGACTCCCGCCTGAAGATACTTTTGAAGGTCGGTCTTAGCTCCGACCCGGTCTGAAGGATCAGACGAAGCATCATTCACTGACTCATCTTCGGCGGACGGATTTCCGGCATTGTTAGATATCTCCGGGGCCGGCTGGATTATCGGGATCGGGACGCAGCCAACCTTCTGAATTTGGATGGATGGTCGATAAGAGGCTTGCATGACGGCTGATTGCAGCACCTTGGTATAGATGTGTTCAGCCCTGGCGTGACTATGACCGGAAGAAGAATAACGGTAAACAGTCAACCCACCGAGACAGGATAACAATATTGCCATGATCAACAGATGCCTGTTAATATCCCGCCTCCCGGGTTTAGGTGTCAGGCGGCTGATTATACCATTATATGACGAAACTAATTTGCTTAGGGAAGACGACATGTCGTTACTCCTTTTGCTTCAGTATTGAATAATAGGCTCGTCAATACCAGGAAGCAATTTTGGAGCCAACATGGTGGAGAATCGTTACGGCAAATTTATTTTAGATATACTTTAGGGAGTTAGACTTGAACCTGGGGCAGGTTATCGGATAGGAGAGTGGCCGGGGACACACCTGATCGTCAGAAAATTGACTGAGTCTATCCGCCCCGGCGTTGTTGAATCAAGGCACGGCTTAACCATCTTCGGATGTGATAAGATTCCTCACATTCGTTCGGAATGACAAATTTACATCGTTTATCCAGATGGTCCACTTCCCTGTCATTTCGAGCGAAGCGAGAAATCTTAACGTCGCACCCTTAATTCAACGGCATTGGGGCAACGCCCTGGGTAAGGGTACCCATTTACAGAATACCAGGTAATAATGGCATAAAACCGCCGTCACTTCAGCACCTCAGCCGTGGTTCTATATCCCTTTCAGTGGATATCCTGTAAATTTTGGCCATAAATACTCAGCGTAATCATAGTCAATCAACGTAATCATAGTTCAAAAACGAGGGCGGCGCTTCGCTGATCCTGAGGCGTGATCGAAAAGAGTCCGGCCCGGCCTCATTTGTTTACGGAGTCGTCTTATCCCGGTAGACCAGGATGGGCCGCGTCGTCAACCGGGCTATGTTCAGGGCCTCATCGCTGATCAACTTCAAATGCCTCGGCGGCTGGTGACTGTACGCGCCCAGCACGATCAGGTCGTACCTTTCGGTGGCCACCTCTTTCAGGATTTCATCGACGAAATCTCCTTTGGTGGATTTGGCCACCGGCGTGTGATCCAGCTTGAGCAGGGTTTGCTCGCCCTTGTAAAGGCAGGACTTGGCCACGCCGTCGCTTTCGGCTCTGACGTTTTCCTGAACGTGCATAATCGTAATCTGGGGTTTTTTCTTGGCCAGCAGGCCGGCAATGAATTCCAACGCCCCCTGGTCGCATTCCGAACCGCGATAGGCCACCAAAACTCGATTGATCGGCCGGAAATTCCGGACAATCAAGACCGGCTGGCAGGCATGATGCAGAATCTTGGCATGAACCGTGCCCAGGACGAAACCGCGCAACGATGACCGGCCATGGGCGCCCAGGACGATCATGTCATATCCCTCGGAATTGGCGATATACAGGATTTCATCGGCCGGTTCACCGGTGGCGATACGCGGCCAACAGGGGACCTTACCGGTTTCGCAGACATTGCATGAACTCAGCACCTGCTCGCCCACGGCATCGGCTTCCGCCTCGATCCAGGCCTTAACCTGGTCCTTGGCCACAAAGGGCATGTACAGGGTTTCCGGACCGAGATCGGCTTCATCCGGCTTAACATAAAGCGCATCCACCACTTTGGCGTCAAAATGCTCCAACAAATGACAGGTATACTGAAGCGCGAGCTGAGACGCTTCGCTTTTATCCACGGCTACTAAGACCTTCATCGTCATCACCCCTTAATCATGATCATTCTGTGCCTAGCGCAAGACCAGCACCGAAGACTGGCAGGTACTGAGAAATCTGTCCATCCAGTCTTTCGGAAACAGCACGGACAACAGCGATTTTTTCCCCATCCAGAAAGCCAGTAAATCCTCGTCGGTTTCTTTGGAGATGACCGCCTCAAATTCCTTCATCTCGGCCAGCCGGTTTTTGACCGAAATGCCCCGGTCGCCATAATAATCGCCCACCTCGATCAATCTGGTATATTCAACTTGTTTGGCCGCACCGTCTTTGGTCAGGCCGACGAGTTCCAGTTGGGCTTTATGGATCGTGGCCATCTGGTTTATCATTTCCAGAGATTCCTGACTGACGGTCGAGTCCTCGATGCAGGCCAGAATTCTTTTGATCGGCTTGTCTTCCTTGACCAGCAGCACGGAGCAATCGGCATTGCCGACAACAGCTTGCGGCACGTCGGCCGGGTCCTGCCACAGACACTGGCTCCCTTTGCTGCATCCCAGCACAATCAGGTCGCTGCCTTCCTTTTTGGCCTCAGCGAGGATCTCGTTGGCCGGATGTCCGGCCCGAAGACGTATCTTTAAGTCCTTCCTGGCCCCCCGGCACACCTTCAGCTCTTCCCACAGCCCGAATTTGACCATTTTCCATTCATAGCTGAATCGTTCCTGGGCATAGGGGGAACCGGCCTCACCCAACTCATGGATAAACTCCTGGCGATAGCGATGCAAGGCTTGAATCAAGGCATGATTGGGAGAGAGCGGGATGTCCACATCCTTGGAGGCCGACGTGGGGGCCACCACTAAGATGGTGACATCCGCCAAGGTATTCCGGGCCAGCTCGATAACCTTTTTGAGGGCATAGGCACTATAGGGATGATCATCCCCGGCAAACAAAATTTTCATGAGGCGTTCCCTTTCAACATCTAGCTCTGTGATTGTCGGCGGTTGGCTTCAGCCTTACGGACCACGTCCAGGATCTCGCCCAGCTTGAAGGGCTTGGCGATGAAGTCAAACACGCCCTTCTGGTATGATTCCCGGGCCGTTTCCATGGTGGCGAAACCGGTAATGACAATGACCTCGGTGTCCGGCGTGCGCCTTTTGACCTCGGTCAGAAAGGCCATCCCGTCCAGGCCCTCCATTTTGAGATCGGTAATCACCAGGTCGAAGGTCTTTTCGGTCAACCGGTGCATCGCCTCCAGGCTTCTGGTGAAGGTTTCCACCCCATAACCTGCTTTTTCCAGGGCCGGTTTCAGGCGCTTGCAAACAATAGGTTCATCGTCTAAAATTAAGATCTGAGTCTTTTTATCCAAGTCCATGGTTTAGCTCTCCTCATGTTCCGACCTATGTTTTATATCCGCCGCCCGTTGCAAAAAATCGTCTAGATGTTGGCCGATATATTCATCACTGTGCATTTGAATATCCAGTTGCCGGGTATAACCGACTAAGCATCCTAAAAGCCGCATTTTTTCCACCATTAAGGGTCGGTCGAGTTTCTTGATCCGGCCCACCACTAGGTCACCTCGAATTTCCACGCGAAAGTTGAACTGCTCCAGCACTTCCCCGATGAATTTGGCCCGCCGGGACCTGCGACTGACGTCGGTGACCCCGCCCAGAAAGCGGAAATAGGCGTAATTATCATTAAGTTTGTCCGAGATATAAGCATCAATAATATTGAAATGATAACCCAATTTTAGACTGAGATCCAGGTATTCCTTGGAAACGACCGCCAGGTTTCGGCCCAAGTATCGCGGGGAACCGGTTGTGGTCGAAAAGGTCCTGGTCAGGCTGGACATGAAGCTGCCGAAATCCACAGAAACAGGATCGTTACTCCACATCCCCGGTTGCATCAAGCCGTCCAGAAAAGCCTGCATGGGCACGGAGGTGATATCCTCAGGCCGGATGTCATGGCAGGAAGTTTTGGGCCGAATGCCCTCGCCGATATCAATGACGAATAGGCCGAGGGGAATGTCGAATTTGAGTCGTTTGGTCGAAACGTCGCTGGTCCCGATCTTGTCCCCGGATTGAACCAGTTCTTCAACGGCTTTTTCGTGGATAAACCGGATGATGTCGTGGAGAGTCAGACATCCGACCGGGTTGAAATTATTGTCATGCGGGTCAACCAGATTCAACGGACTGATTTTTCTTAGTATCCGGCGCAGGAGCCGATATTCGTAAGATTCTTCAAAGACATCTTCCGAGGTGAATTCATGGTAACAAAGCTCTCGGACTCGTCCGGCATAAATCCGGTTCTGCGTGGCATCCAGGGTAATCTCGTCGCCAGTCTTGAACACCTGAGTCGCAACTTTCGTATTAACGATGGTCGGCACCCTAAATTCCCGGGCAATCGTGGCCATGTGGCCCATGGGTGAACCGACATCGGTTAATATTCCGTGCACCTTGCGCATGACCCCGGCCAGTCGGGGTGAGGTGTGCCGGGTGACCAGAATGGATCCGTGGGGCACGCGGGACAAATCCGCATTATCGCTCAAGACAAACACCTGACCAGCGGCCACCCCGCGCTGGACGACCACGCCCTGGTCATGCATCAATAACGGGTAATTATCCGTGGCATGGGGGATATCATCCATAGAGCAACCAGGCTGACGCATAATATTGAGCGGACGAGTCTGCAGAATCACAAAATTGCCGTTCTGATTCAGGGCCCATTCGATATCTTGAGGTCTTTTGAAATAGCGTTCAATCGAGAGGGCCATTTCAGCCAGTTTCTCCAACTGCTCCGTAATCAGACACGGTCGGTTGGCCATGTCTTCGGAAACCGGAACATATTTTGTCCCGCCTTCCGGGGCGGCAATCATCATAATTGGTTTGTGGACCACGGTCAGTTCACACAAGGCATGGGGAGGCGTCCGGCAGACTATATATTGATCCACATGCGCTTCGCCTTTAACCACAGGCACTCCCAGACCCCAGGTGGCGCTGATCATCAGGTTGTCTTCCTCCGGGGAGGACAGATCCATGGTATAGACCACCCCGCTGACCTTAGCCCGGACCATCGTTTGGCAGGCCACGGCCATGGCCAGCTCATGAATTTGAAATCCCTTCTGGCTCTGGTAAGCCAGGGCGGTACGGGAATAGGCGCCTGCTAAGACCTTCTTATAGCTTTCCGGCAATTGCGTCACCGGGACATTTAAGTAGGTCTTATATTGTCCGGCAAAACTATGGACGCCGTCTTCCCCCCAGGCACTGCTGCGGACAGCTAAAGAAAGCGGCTCACCTTGATACTTTTTCTGAAGTACTTCGACGGCCTTATCGATCTGCTGGATCAGTTCCGGAGGAAATTTCCCGTTCAGCAAGCATGCCTCGACCGCCTCGGCCACCTGTTCGGTGGATGTTTCATCCTCGGGATCCCATGAGGCAAACAGATGTTGGAGTTGATCATACAGTTGATTCCATTCCAGAAAGGAGCGAAAAGCGCTGGTCGTGACCGCGAATCCGTCCGGCGTAGCCAGTTCCAAAACATTCTTAACGTCGGCCAGGTTGGCATTCTTATTTCCAACCAGCTCGTTCATGTCCTGACTAAGCGCCGCATATGGAATCACTGCGTCACCTCGCGGCAGAATCCATTTGCCGGTCAGATCTTGTTGAATCTTCTCATTGATGTCTTCAAACCGATTAAACAGCTTATCGTATTTACGGGGAGCCAGGGAATTGAGATCAAAAATCAGGTTGTGCACCTGGGCCTTAAGCTGCTCATACACCGACAAGATATACTGCCGGTCAAAGATATACTCCCCGCTCAGCTTATCTCCCATATCGGCGATCAGCTCCAGGGCCTCATTATTAGCCGTCAAAATGTCCTGAAACTTCTTGAACAACTTGCCAAAAGAATATTCCGTCTCCCTCTGGTGAACCTGCCGGGAAAAACTCTTGAGCCACAAATCCTGAAGCTTATGGAAAAGCCTGGTCAGGAAATGTTCTGTTTCCTTTTGCCGGCCCCGCCGTAATAGAGTTTCCAGGAACTGATGCAATCGCATAACCTTGCCTTAATAGACCGCTACCCCAAGGGGTGAATATTCATCCGGTGAAACCGCCGACCCGTCATTTGCCCGGTACCCCGGCCGGAGTAGATTCCCGATCCTTAATGGGCGCCTTTGCTGCGGCCGAAGATCAGACCGGTAAAGAGACCTGCGATCACGGCAATCAGAGTGGCCAGGATGCCGTAGATGGTCCCGTGATTGAAGGCCATATCAGCCAGGAGCGATGGAAAGCCTTCCAATTTGACCACCAGAGGTTGTTCGCCTTTGGCCACGATATCTCCGTGCTTAACCGCATAGACTTCAATGACATACTTCCCTGGCGGAAATTTGGGTGAAATAGCCGGGTTCGCCTCGAAGTTTTTTTGGACTCCGCTATCCATGGCGTACCGGATCCCCGTCGTCTCCGCATAAAGTCCTTCTTTTTCTTTGAGCCTCAAGAATTCCTTTAATAGGAAATCCCGATCAGGAGTCTCCGGCTTGATGACGGTGCGATGAGACAAAGCCGGCAACCCCAGTTGCCAGACCGGCGCAGCGTCCTTCCTGGTTTCCAGCAAGTCGTCAAACTTCCTGGAGGTGGCCAAAAGAAAGGCGCTGGGTACGGATTCAAAAGTCAGGCTGGTCCTATTCATCCACAGAATGCCGAAGACTTTTTCTTTTCTTTTCATCTTGATGGTGCTTTGTTCACCCATAATTCGAATGACGGCTTCGCAGTCGGACGGAAGCACTCCCTTTATTGATAACGTGGTTCCATCGTAAAAGGCCCCAATACCAATCGCCTCGGGAGATACCTTGAACAAAATTGGATCATTAGCCCGAACAATTCCAGTTTGAACCAGTATACCGACTAAGGCCGTAATTATCACCAGGTATTTTCTGTTCATCTAATGTCCTCCCATGTAGGCCAGCTTGATGTCAGGAGGAAGCAACAGATCGAACAGCATCTTGACCATCATCAGCAGGACCAACGAAGCCAGGAGAATCTTTAATTGATCAGCTTTTAAGTTTTTATTAAGTTTGGCGCCGAACTGGGCCCCCAGGCTCGACCCGACGAGCAGGACCAGGGCCAGGACAAAATCAACGGTGTGATTGGTCCGGGCTTGCATAATGGTCACATTGGCGCAGGTGAACAGAATCTGAAAAAGACTTGTTCCCACGACCACGTGCATGGGCATCCGTAACAGATAGACCATTACCGGGACCATAATGAAACCGCCGCCGACCCCCATAATCGCGGCCAGCACGCCTACCACCGAACCGAGGAACAAGGGCATGAGGATGGAGAGTTTGCCCCCTGATTTCTCAAACATCATTTGCCAGGGCAATTTTTGAACCAACAAGGCGTATTTTGAAGGTTTCGATTTAGGTCTGGGCGACAATCTTTGGGGTTTATTTCGTAGCGCCTGAAGGCTTTCCTGGAACATGTAAGTCCCGATAAATCCCAATACCAGGACATAAGTAACCGAAATGAGAAAGTCGGCATTGCCCAGGGCCCGCAAGACCTTAATGAGCTGAACCCCGATGGTGCCGCCGATGACGCCCCCGACCAGCAGCAACAGCCCCATTTTTATGTCCACATTGCCAATCCGAAAATGGGCGATGGTTCCGGAGGTGGACGCTCCCACAATCTGGTTTGAATCCGAAGCGGCCGCGACCGTCGGCGGGATCCCGATCATGATGAGCAGCGGGGTCATCAAAAAGCCGCCGCCGACCCCAAAAATGCCCGACAGGAGTCCCACTATGCCGCCCATTCCAAAAACTAATAATATGTTGACGCTGTTACCCGCAATGGGTAGGTAAAGATTCCATGGTAGGGTCATGTCTTCTCCGTCCTCCTCAATAATGTTTAGTTCCGTTATCCCAGGCCTGTCGGCTGTTGGCGCCTTGTCTTATTTTATCTAAAATTATTACCTATCATCCACGGTTGCCCATCTTCGCGGTAAGTCCCGGCTCCGGCCGAATGAGGTCATGACCGAAGGGCTTACCTTCTGTTTTGGCAAGTTTAATGCCAACCGTCGGGCATAAATGATAATTTTAATATTATTAGCAAGTTATTTCAAGAGAAGGCCAAGGTTCAGCCACAGCCAGGATAAGAGACGCGGATTATCCGGGGGTGATGTGTTTCAGTCTGGAACGGAGTTTAGGGGATCAACTGAGGAACGGGCAGAAAATAAGGAGAGGCGGGGTGTTTCATTTTGGAATAGAGATTCAAATTGAATCAGGCGGCTCGGTGACGTTGTCCAGGCCGTGCTTCTTGAGCTTCCGCCACAGCGTGGTCCGCGGCAGGCCAAGCACTTTGGCCGCGATATTTTTGTTGTAGTTTGATTTTTTAAGGACCGCGGCAATATAGCGTTTTTCTATCTCTTCCAACGTGTCCGGCTCGGAATCGACCAGGGAATCGAGTTCCAGTTTTTGAATATCCGGCGGCAGATCACCCGGCTGGAGCCGGTCGTCGTCGGCCAGCGCCACCGCCCGTTCAATGATGTTTTTGAGTTCCCGGACATTCCCCGGAAAATCATAGCTCATCAGGATGGCCAGGGTGGCCGGCGCAACCCCTTTAACTTTTTTTCCAAAGGCCTGATTATATTTTTCGATAAAATGTGAGATCAACAGAGGCACATCATCCCGCCGCTCCGCCAGAGGTGGAATTTGAATGGTGACCACATTAAGACGGTAGAAAAGGTCTTCCCGAAAATGGCCGGCCTTGACTTCCTCTTTCAAGTCCCGGTTAGTCGCGGCAATGATCCGGATGTCCAGCCTGACGGGCTTGACCCCGCCCACCCGGAGAATCCGTTTTTCCTGAATAACGTGGAGTAGTTTGACCTGCATGGAGGCCGGCATTTCACCAATTTCATCAAGGAAAACCGTGCCCCCGGCGCCGGATTCGATCAACCCGATTTTGGTCGCCGTGGCTCCGGTGAACGATCCTTTTTCATGCCCGAAGAGCTCATTCCCAATCAGCTCTTCAGTAAAACCACCGCAGTTAAAGGAGACAAAAGGCGCAGCCCGGCGCGGGCTTAAAGAATGCACGGCCCGGGCGACCAGTTCTTTTCCGGTGCCGCTCTTGCCCTGAATGAGGACATTGCAGTCCACTGCGGCGACTTTGCGGATCAAGGCGAAAACATTCTGGATGGCCGGGCTGGTCCCCACAATGCCGGCCGGCGAATCTCTCCTAGTTAGGGCTTCCCGCAAGCTCCGGTTCTCGGAACGCAGGCAGATTTTTTCGACGGCGTTTTTGGTCACCATCCGAATTTCATCAAGCTTGATGGGCTTGGCGATATAGTGATAGGCACCTTTCTTGATGGCCTCGATGACCGTGGAAATGGACACGTACCCGGTCATGATGATAATCTCGGTTTCTTCATTGATCTTTTTGATCCGTTCCAACACCGTCATACCGTCTATGTCGGGCATCCGCAGGTCGGTGAAAACGAGATGGAATCCCGGCCGAGCCAAACGCGGGAAAAAAGACTCGGCTGAAGTAAAGGACTCAACTTCATAACCATCTTTTTCGAGAATTTTTTTCAGCCGATGGCCGACTATAGGTTCATCATCGATCACGGCGATGCGCATTTTCATGTGTTTTATTCACTTCCACTCTTTATGGGCAGGTAAATGGAAAAAGTCGTGCCGACATTGACCTTGCTTTTAACCTCGATATAGCCCCCATGCTTTTTGACCAGGGCATAACTTACGGCCAGACCCAGTCCGGTTCCCCGCCCGACGGATTTGGTGGTGTAAAACGGCTCAAAGATATGCTCCAACTGTTCCGGTTTGATGCCTACCCCGGAATCTTTAATATCAATTTTGATATAATCACTGGCCTCGCGGAAGGCGTTGATGGTGATTGTGCCGCCGTCCGGCATGGCCTGGATGGCATTAATAAACAGATTCAAAAAGACCTGTTC
>JADFYC010000075.1:0-468 GCA_015233295.1 Deltaproteobacteria bacterium
TCCGGTGGGCGGCTATTCTCACTTTTCAAATAAGGAGGAAGCCCTATGCGCAAATTACTTTGGTGGATTATCTGGATATTCTTTATCCTGGCCTTTTTGTATAACATTTTCAAGGGATAGAATCCATTTAAAGGAGGAAACCATGGATTTCTTAGACGATGTAGGTCCTTTTGAATTTGCTCTTTTTCTGGCCATCTCTGAGGAAATGGCGGACGAGGAAAGGGAGCGGTTGCTGTTTGAAAAGGGTATGTTCTTGCCGGAAGATCAGGATATACTGAGCTGTATTGATGAATCTTGGGACGATGAATTCCCCGATGATTATCTAGCCGATTGATTCATTTGGGCTACTGTAACTTTGAGCCTGAATGAGGCGAGGTTGCAGTAGCCGTGTTCCTATGAAATTAGTCCGAAGGAAGAGATAATTGTCTTTACTGAAAGCCTTACGTAATCAGGAGATCCTGGCAAAGA
>JADFYC010000075.1:491-12390 GCA_015233295.1 Deltaproteobacteria bacterium
GAATTCATTCAAGCCCTGAAGAAATCCAAGAACTAACTCGATCCTCTGATTGTCAAATTTTTCTTGACTTCAGATCATGGGACGTGCTAAACAACAATCAGTATAGGCAAAGAGAATTTGTCTAATGTTTTTATTGCTATTTTTAGAATTTAAGCCAAGAAGGCTTACGTCGAATACCGGCGTATTGTCTTTCTTGGCTTTTTTGTTTGGTGCGCAGGTAGAATTTAAAATTTATGAGACACTTAAATAACTACATGGAACCTCGGGTATTAATTGAGGCTTTGGACTGGTTGGTTCCGAACCGCGGCCAAAAGCTTTGCCATGGCAGGTGTGACATGACATTTGGAGAGGTAGATGAAGACGAGATGACTTCCTCATGGGAGATGGCCGATGGAAACAAGACGACTTCCATTAATTATTTCATTGTTTTCTCAATAATTATTCACATCGGGCTGTTTTCCCTCGCCTCTCTTTACCGTCCGATCATGAAACCACCGATTAAGGAGGAGGTGATTTTTGTGACCTCCGTGGCTGAACCGAAACCCGCGCCAAAGGTAATCCCGCTTCCGGCCCCCGCCATGCCGGCGCTGGGTAGCCCCGACAAACCGGCGGATGTGAAAACCACTTCGGTTCCGGATGAACCCAAGAAGATTCCTGCACCGCCTGAGAAGTCTGTAGCCAAGACCACGATCCCATTACCACGGTCTCAGCCGCGGCATAGGACCAATATTTTGGACAGACAGAAGAGACGGTCGGTCCCGAAGGCGGCTAAGCCCGACGACACCCCAGTGGTGGCTCCGGCCCCAGTGGTTCCTTCACCGACGTCAGCTCCGGCGGCAAAGGAAAATCAAGAGAATCCATCCCAAACAGCCGGTCCAGCCGGTTCTACCGGGACCGCCTCTTCCTCGGGATCATCTCAAACAAGCAATGCTCGGGCCGGAACGGGCCACGGGGGGCGGGGCGGGCCAGCCGGTACAGGCAGTGTCGGACGGGGGTTACCCAATGGAATAGTTGGGGGCACCCAAGACCTGCTCAAGGGTTATGCCGCCGGCATCCATAGCCTGTTGGAGCGGCATAAGCACTACCCACCGTTGGCCCGGCGGCGGAATCACCAGGGTAAGGTCATGATAAAGTTTACCATCACCGATGATGGTCACCTTTTTGGTCAACCGACTGTCGAACATAGCAGCGGGTACGAAACATTGGATGAAGCCGCCCTTAAGTGCGTTCACGCTGCCGCACCTTTTCCGGCCTTGCCCAGAGAGATCGAAGTCAGACCGGTCACCTTCAAAATGACGCTGGCCTTCGTACTTGAGTAGAAAGTCTAAGAAGTTAGTCAAAGAAAGATGAACATAAAACGGGATCAGAAGCTCCCGGATGCGCTGAAGCAAGTGATTAAGTAAAATATTCGCAATAGAAATTGCGGTTATAAGATAACATTTAAGCTCACCAATTAAGCCAAGAAGGCGATTGATGGAAGAATCCGTCGGCGTCATGTTGGCTTTTTTTGTTTAAACCCTGCAGGGAATCAGTCCATCTCTTTGTAGCGACGGATGGCTGAAACACAAAAATAACGGAATGATGTGCTTAAGTCTTGATTATCGACCCAGATACCACGGCCCGGCTGACGCGGCCGAATTCAGATAAGGAGAAAAGGAATGAAAACCTGGTGGCGAAGAAAATCGCTCGCGCCGGCCATCCTGCCGGTCTGCTTGATTATATTCTTTATGCTCTTTTGTCCGATCAATGCCTTTGCCGAAGGCTCGGGCCATTTGACCTTGGATGAAATTACCGTCGTGGATTCCGCCAGTTCAGATCCCCAGGCGGCCGTCGTGGAAAAAAATGTCATCGAAAAAGGCAAAAACGTGACTATCCCTGATGTGTTGAAAGATGAGCCGGATATAGTCGTCAGTCGGCGGGCCGGGATTGGGGATAATGCGGATATTTTGGCCATCCGCGGTCTGTCCGCCAACCGGATCATGCTCAATATCAATGGGCGGCCGGTTAATGCAGCCGGTGTCGTGGGTGGATACTACATCGACTGGTCTACGGTTCCTCTCGATAACATTGAAAAACTTGAAATCATAAAGGGGGGGAGTTCGGCCATCTACGGTAACAATGCCTTGGGCGGCGTGGTCAACGTAATCACGAAAAAGCCGACGGAAAAAATGGAAACATCAGCTTTCGCAACCTATGGCGGTGGCACCGGGATCGACGGCATCCAGAATTATCGTTTGACCAACAGCTATAAGATCGGTCCGGTCGGGTACTCCATTTCCGGGAGCTTCCAAAAGGCCAATCCCTTTTTGTGGAATAATGACTATGAGGGTAAGAACTTTTCCTCCAATCTGTATGTTGACATGCCATTATCCGGCCAAATCGCTTTAGGATTCCAATATGCCAACACCATCCGGGGATTCATCCGGGAAAACAGGAAATCTCAGAATCCGAATGATCCCGGTTTTTACCAAAAGCTGAATAATGGCTACCCGTTGTCTTTCGGTGAGACCATGGCTCCCGGCAGCGGTAAAGTGCTTATGCCCGGACCTGGCGCGATGTGGGATAAAACCAAGAATTACTTTGACGTGGGCTACTCCCAACCCATCGGTAATGCCATAGTTGAATTCAAAGCTTACAAGAACTACGAAGACCGTAACGAAAAAAATTATTCATCAACGTTTGTAAACCCCAGCTATGGCGACGGTGCTCTGGTCCTGGATCGTAAAGTGGAGTCCGACCGGTCCTACGGCGGCAGTCTTCAAGGCACGGTACCGCTGGGCAGCCACGAACTGATCACCGGCATAGACTATAAGGTGATGATGTATGGCGATATCGTAGTCAATTATGCTGACAACAACTACAACGGCTCGCCCTACACCGGGGGGCCGTCCAGCAACCTCGGCACCTCTTGGGGGTATTACGCCCAGGATACCTGGAAGATGTTCGACTGCTTCACCCTGACCGTGGGGCTTCGATATGACACCTATTCAAACGTGCCGCAACACGGGGCGAACATCAAAACGCTGGAGGACAACGCCTTCAGCCCCAAATTGATCGGAACCTACCGGGTCACCGATGCCGATACCGTCACGGCCTCGCTCTATCAGGCCCTGAGAACGCCCGGCCTGCCTGAAACATACTGGTGGTACAACGGCCAGACACATGGAAATCCTGAACTCAAGCCGGAAAAGAATAATGCCGCCGAGCTGGCCTGGCAACACACTTTTGGCAAGAAGCATCTGGCCAAACTCACCGGATATTACTATTCCATTGACGATTTCATTATCTTCCGAAACGACCCCACCTGGCGCGGCGTATATAATATTGACAAGGTCCAGATAACCGGCGTGTCTGTGAGCGGGAAAAGCGAAATCCTGTCCTGGCTGAATGGCACGGCGTCGGTCACTTACATGAAGACGAACAAAGAAGGTGACATATTCGACATATCCAAGCTGACCGACCAGTTGGACTATATGCCTGACTGGAGAGCCCATATCGGACTCGGATTCAAGCTGCCCTATTATGACGCCCTGCTCAATGTCACGGCCCGTTACGTCGGTGAAGCGCAGACCATTTACACGTATAAGACCACCACTCAATTCAGCCAGCTTCAGCATTTAGGATCATACGTCACCGGCGACCTGGAATTGAAGGTGCCGATTACAAAATATGGTGAACTGAGTATCTACGCGGAAAATATCTTTGATAAAGATTATGAGGAACGTTTCGGCTATCCCATGATGGGCCGGATCATCGGCACGGCGGCCAAAATTACATTCTGACGGAGGTTTGATATGGACAACAATGCCTGGAAACAATGTGTAGATTTTCACGGACATGCCTGTCCCGGCCTGGCCATCGGTTTTAGGGCCGGTGAAGCCGCGCTGCAATACTTAGGTGTAACATTTTCATCGGACGAAGAGATAGTCTGCGTTACAGAAAACGATGCCTGCGGTGTCGATGCCATTCAGGTCTTGACCGGTTGCAGCCTGGGCAAAGGGAATTTGATTTACCGGGGCAGAGGCAAACAAGCCTTCAGCTTTTTTGACCGGAAAACCGGAAAAAAAATCAGGGTCATCCTTAAGGTAACGTTTCCCCGCGAAAACATGGATAGGGAGGCGGTTCAGGAGGCCATTCTGCACACACCCATCGACGAGCTGTTTGATTTTAAAATCCCTTCTTTTGAAGTTCCGGAAGAGGCGCGCTTGTTCAGCAGCCTCCCATGCGACCTATGCGGTGAAAGCGCCGCGGAACATATGATGCGACTCATGAATGGCAAAACAGTTTGCCTTGACTGCACCCGTGAATATACCAGGGGGTGGTGACCATGCCTGTATCATCCGCAGCAGAAAGAGATGTTTTGTTTTGGAACAGGAAGGCGGATCGCTATCCTTTGCCTTTTGATGATACGGTCATGAACCAGACGGCCGAGATCGTTTCCCGCATCAAGGCCATGGGGGGGACCGTCAAAGGAAAGCAACTTCTTGATATCGGGTGTGGGACCGGTGTCTATACCTTGCCTCTGGCTGCAGAAGCTCAACATGTGATGGGACTGGATATCTCGGAAACCATGCTGGCCCGGTTGAAATGCGAAGTCGATAACCGCCATATCTATAATGTTGATGTCATCAAAGCTGACTGGAGCGATCTGGATATAGAAACCTTGGGGTTGGTCTCCGCCTTCGATGTGGTCTGGGCGGCCATGACCCCGGCCCTCAGAGGCCAGGACAATTTATTGAAGATGGACAGGTGTTCCCGGGAGTGGTGTGTCTACATCGGCTGGGGAAGAATCCGGGAGAATGAGCTGATGGAAAAGGTTTTCCAGGCCCACGGCCTGTCATTGCAACCGCCGCCCGGCGCCTTTGCCGCTCATGCCCTGCTGGAAAAACAGGGGCGACGTCCCCAGTTTGAAGTTATAGACACAGAATGGGAATGGACCGGCACAATAGACGAAGCTGTGGACGATATGACCGCCCATCTGGAACGCCTGGGAGCAAGTGTGCAGCCGGATGTCGTGCAGAAGATTGTGGGGGCCTGGTCCGTCAATGGGGAGGTTCGGCACATCACTCGGGCCGAACAGGGAATTGTTGTCTGGAGGACTGATTCATGAGACGTCAGATCGGGTTGGCCTTCTTGTTTATTCTTGTGTTGGCCGTCACTCCCACCACTGGCCTAGGGGGGCAGCCGGAGCAACGGGTGGTGGAGGATATGCTCGGGCGAAAGATCACCCTGCCCCAGAAGATCAAGCGGATAGTTCCGCTGGGCGGGGCCATGCGCTTCGTGGTCTACTTAAACGCCTTTGACCTGGTTGTAGGCGTTGAAGGAGCTGAATCGCGCCTGGAAGCATCGTCCCTCCGGCCGTACGGCCTGGCCATCCATCAAAAAGCTACTCACCTCCCGGTTATTGGGGAGGGATGGCTGAAACCGGTAAATGTTGAAGCCGTCATGACCGTTCATCCTGATCTGATCATTACGGCCGGATTTGATGCGGCCAAAGCCAACGATCTGGCTCAGAAAACCGGAGTGCCGGTGCTGGGGCTCGGCTATGGCGGGAGCGCCGGATTTCTGGACATGAATGAAGTCATCAAAGCTCTCACCCTGATGGGCCGGGTGTTGGGCCGGGAACAACGAGCCCAGGAGGTTGTATCCTTTATCGAGACGGCTCAGAAAGATATTTTGCGCCGGATCGGACCATCGGAAAAGGGCGGCCCGAGTGTCTATGTGGGCTGTCTCGGCTCCAGAGGGACCCACGGCATCACCAGTACCGACGCCAACTATTTTCCCCTTGAAGCGGTGCGCGGCCACAATGTGGCCAAGGGCCTCGGCCAACGGGGACACCTGTTTATCGATAAAGAGCAGCTTCTGGTCTGGAATCCGGCGATTATCCTGGTGGATGCAGGAGGGCTGACTATCCTCAAGGAAGACTATGCCAGGAACCGGGATTTTTACGACAGGCTTGATGCCGTCAAGCAAGGTCGGGTCTATTCCACTCCGCCCTACAACTACTATTATACCAATGTGGAAATCGCCTTGGCCAATGCCTATTTCACCGGTCAGGTCCTCTATCCCGAAAAATTTGCCGATTTGAATCCAGGCCAAAAAGCAGATGAGATATTTAAGTTCTTCACCGGCGTGGCCTGTTATGACCAGATGCAGAAGGAGTTCGGCGGGTATCAGCAATTGCAGTTTGTCAACGGGGTTATCAATGCTCATTGACCCCTCGGCCGGACTTGAACAGAGCGGCTACGAACGGTTAACCAGGCGAAGAACACTGGTTCTGCTTCTCGCCCTTTTTCTGTTTTCAATTGTAGCCATTTTGTCACTGGGGGTCGGATCGTACCAGCTTAGCCCGGCCGCCATTCTGAAAGCTCTGTGTGGCCTGGGCGATGATGGAATTGTCAGACATTTGGTCTGGAGTATTCGTCTGCCCCGGACCATGGGGGCTATTCTGGCTGGGGCCGGACTGGGCGTATCGGGTATCGTGATGCAGACGTTGCTTAAGAATCCTCTGGCCGCTCCATCCACTCTGGGGGTTTCCCAGGGGGCGGCTTTTGGTGCGGCTTTCGCCATAATCGTGCTTGGGGCGGGGCAAACTCATGTCTCCGGAAATGAAGCAGTGACCCTCACGTCCCGGTCAACCGTGGTGATTTCAGCCTTTGCCGGATCGCTGATCACGGTGATAGTCATTTTTGTCCTGTCCACCATCAAAAGGATCTCGGCTGAATCGATGATCCTGGCCGGGGTGGCCATGAGCGCTTTCCTGAGTGCCTGCACCATGCTTTTGCAATATTTCGCCAGCGATGTTCAGGTCGCGGCCACCGTATTCTGGACATTTGGCGACCTGGGCAAGGCCGGTCCTCCGGAAAATGTCATCATGGCCTTGACCCTCATTCCGGCGTTTCTTTATTTTATGCTTAAAAGTTGGAGTTACAACGCCCTGCAATGGGGCGACGATGTGGCCAAGAGCCTGGGGGTGGGGGTAAAAAGTCTCAGACTGGCCGGGTTGGTCATCACCTGCCTGATCGTATCTGTGGCCACCTCATTTCTGGGTATTATCGGATTTATCGGCCTTCTGGCTCCCCACCTGATGCGGCTGATCGTGGGCAATGATCAGCGTTTTCTAATCCCGGCGTCGGCGCTGGCCGGAGGATTGCTCCTGCTCTGCTCAGATATCTTTTCCCGGACGGTGTTGGCTCCGGTAATTTTGCCGGTCGGCATCATCACCTCCTTTGCCGGGGCGCCGCTTTTTCTTTACCTGCTGCTGACCAGGAGGTCGCGTTGATTAGCATTGAAGGTATTTCAGTCTCTTACGGCAAGCATGAAGTTCTAAAGGACATTTCTTGCCACATTCAGGGCGGCCAGGTCGTTTCGGTTCTCGGGATGAACGGTTCGGGTAAAAGCACGTTGCTCAAGACCATCAACAGAATATTGCATCCCCATAGGGGTACCGTTCATCTGTATGGACAAAATACCGGCCGTATGTCACGGGAACAACTGGCCCGGAGCATTGGATACATGCCGCAGAAATCACGGGCGGTTGACTGCACGGTTTTTGAGGCGGTGCTCATTGGGCGGAAGCCCCATATGGCCTGGCATGTCTCGACCAAAGACATTGAGGAGACCAGTAAGATCATCCAACTCATGGGACTTGGCCCATATGCCGACCGCAACACCACGGAACTGAGCGGCGGAGAACTCCAGCGAGTCGTCATTGCTCGGGCATTGGCCCAGGCGCCGCAGGTTCTGCTCCTGGACGAACCGGTAAACCATCTCGATATCAAGAGCCAGCTTGAAGTGATGACCCTTATCCGGGATGTGACCAGACGGCTCGGCCTGGTGACCATTACGGTCATGCACGATCTGAACATCGCTCTCCGCTTCTCGGACAAATTCATGATGATGGCGGACGGAATACTCTTTGCCACTGGAGGACGGGAAGTGGTCACAGCCGAAAATATCAAGGAGGTCTATAAACTCAACGTCATGGTCCGAGAGATGGAAGGAATATCGGTGGTTATCCCCTGTCATGACCAGGGATCATGTTGCCGTAACGAGATATCCACTACTTCTCCTTCCAGGAAGTTAAGGCCGTGTCATCAATTCACTAACGGAAAAGTGAGCTTACAGTATGGGCCAAAGAGAATTTTTTGACCGGATGGCTGAGACGTGGGACCGGGTGTGCCAACACGATCCAGGTAAAATAATTGAAATCCTGGATATGGTTGATCTCCGGCCCGGCGACGCGATTCTGGATGTCGGAACCGGCACCGGAATTCTCATTCCCTTTCTTCTGCCGCGGATTGGGCCGAATGGTGCCATCACGGCCATTGATATATCGGAAAACATGATTGCAGTGGCCCGGCGAAAATGCCGAAGCGATGCTGTTGAGTTCATGGTGGGTGACGTGCTGACGACAGAACTGCCCCCGGCTTCCTTCGATGCGGTTATCTGTTATTCCGTTTTTCCGCACTTTAACGATAAGGAACAATCCATCGCCAGGCTCGGCAGTTACCTGAAGCCGGGTGGAGAACTGGTTGTCTGCCACTCCCAGAGCCGGGATGAGATCAATCAGCGGCATAAGTCTGCCGGGGCGGAGGTGGCGTCCGACAATCTCCCGGATGCCAGTGAGATTGTCAGATATTTCGTCTTAACCGGCATTGGCCCCAAGTCTATTATAGATGATGAAAGGATGTTTGTGGTGGTGGGGCGAAAACCGGGTGCTTAGCTTGTAGAGACAGACAGGTAGACGTCTACGGATTCACGAGATCGATTAGCTCACCTCTAAGTAAACGAATAACTAGATACTTGACATTTTTTTCAGGTTTAATTATAATAGATCAATTAGATATGTCTTCATCCTACCGATTATTTAATTTTAGAATATACGAATATACTGCGACTGATGCCCGAATATATCCCCCACTGATTTATCTCTACCTTCCATCAGCCCTTTATCAGTCGCCAAGGAAGTGCTTGTTTTGGCCGGACCTGTTTCACCCAGAAGGAGACCTGAAGGCCTCCCTCTGATTTAATGCACCCACGAAGGGGCGCCATAACCTGATGAACAGGAGGAACTACAATGGAAGGAACACACGAGCACAAACATCTTCATGCACATGATCACAATCATCTGCACGCCCACGAGCACTCTCACGAGGACATGATGCACAGCCATGAACACGACCACCGCCATGCCCATGAACACCTGCACGAACATCTTCACGAGCATACCCATGGCGGCGTTCCCGGCGTTCACAGTCATGACCACACGGGTGATCACGGGCAACACGATCACGACCATCCAACCCACGAGGTAGAACCGCATCAGCATGTCCATTAGGCAAAACTGATTCTTAACAGCAATTGATAACAGGGGGGAGTGCTTTATCTGCGCTTCCCCCTGCTTTGTGAAGAGCCTGAAACAATCGACCTGGAAGATACTCCTCGTGGATGTAGTTGTTTCAAGGTTGGGTGGCTTGGCCACCCGATTCATTCAGGTTTCGTACTTTGGAAAAGGCAACTGCGTTGATAACTCCAACGCATCATAACTATTCTTTGGATATAGAAAGTACCTGGAAAAGGAGGCTATTCTCCGGCCTCCAAAACTTTGCATAAAATACATTGAAAAGAACCATTCAATTGAATGTTTGGTAAGTTATATTCACGGAGCCGTATGAACAGACATTCAGCAGTACCCTCCACACGAGGCGGCCGGCTACTTCATATCAATGAACTTGACCCAGATTACTGCGGCGATTTCTACGTTCTTGGGATTTCCCTGGTAGGGTATCTTCTTGTCGTCAGTGCTGACGGCGGAAAAGCCCCACCAACCGGCTCGGGGGGCGGAATAGGTGAACACCCCGTTCTTGTCCGCCTTTATACTCTGGGTGACCATATAGTCGTTCGGGGCCTTAACCTTCCCATCCTGATTATAAAACTCTACTTCCTCTTTAGCCTCAGGCACGGGCTGACCGTTGAGCATGACCACGCCTTGAAAGACGTTGCCGGTATATAATCCGAACGGCCTAGATACGGGGACAATATCCGTTCTTAATCCCACCGGCTTGTCCCACCCCTCATCTTCTCCCAAAGCCGCCACATACGTCTTGGTGTAATGGACGATATAGTGGTCTTCCGCCGGCTCCCAGTACGGCTGTGGCTCCATAAAAAAACAGTAAACACCGGGACGGGTGATTTTATAGTCTGTTTCCCAGATGGCGTTTTGGTTGACCTTCCTTTCTTTAAGGCTGCTCAACAGATCGATCATCTTACCTTGAGCCGCCACCCCAAAGGCCTTGGGTTTAGCCAGGTTCATCCCTTTTCTTTCCATGGGGTGCCAAAACAGGGCCTCGATCTTGATGGATTTAGCCTCATCTTTCATCACCATGGGGCTGGAGGGAATGATCATGCCGAAATGGGCCAGGGCCGGTCCGGCCGTGAACCCCATCAGGGTAATTGCGACTAAAATGGATTTGATAAGAATGTTCATGTTTGATTCCTCCTGTTGGTTAGTGTTTGCCGAAGACGAACTAGCCGCCTTCAAGAATTTTGAAATCATAGTGTTCATTAACTCCTCACATGAATAGCCAAATCAAAGAATTATTCCGTGCCGGCCAAGCAGTCCCGCAGAGTTTGCCGGTCAATTCGGCTGCCCTAAACAAGAAAAGGGCCACGAGTCTACCTCCCTGGATTTTCACACAGGGTTAAAGGCATTCGTGGCCCTATTTTTCTTATCTAAAAAACAAATGAATTTATGGCCGTCTGGGCAGCCGGATCTAACGGGAAGGTATTTGGTCATGCAGCACTTTCATAGCGCTATTGACTCCCTGCCCCAACCGGGTTTGACCAATCAGCCTGATCCGTATCATAAACCAAGCGGTCAAGCTTAGCATTTACCTGCCGCATATCATGATGGTTAATTTCTTGTCAAGTAACTTAATCGGTTACCCAGAATGTCGCCGCACTTGTCCAAGGTTAACCTGAAATATCCCTTTTGCAAAATAATTTTTCATGCGTTTGTCCTGAGGTTTGTCTTGACTTTCGTTGATGGGACGTGATAAAGCAACAAACAATTGCAAAGGTAATTTGCCCGGTTTTTAGTCATTCTTAAAACTGAAGCAGTCATTGTTGAAATCGAAGCCAAGAAGGCTTGCGCTGAATTATAGCGCATTTCTCTTCTTGGCTTTTTTGTTTTGGGGTGACATTTAATTCGCAACGCCTTAGTTAAACAGAATAAAAGTGGCACTAAACGGAATCGGGTGTTTCACCTGTCGTTAATGTGACGAATGGAACGAGATACAGGTATTCACAGTTGGGGACTGTGATTTAAACAAGATGTGTGATTTTCAAAGATTGAGCCTTGAAGGCAATTGATGGAAGAATCCATCGGCGTTCTTTTAACATTTTTTCTTTCACCTATTCGAAAGGAACGGAGATGAAAAAGATCAAGCTTTTTTGGATTCTGCCAACAATCGTATGGACGCTCTTAGCTCAATCTGGTTGGGCTGAAGACAAAAAGGAAGATAAGAAGAAGGATGAAATCAAGCTAGAAGAAATGGTCGTCACGGCCACCCGGACGGAAAAATCGGTCTCCGACGCCCCGGCCTCGGTCAATGTGGTCACCAAAGAAGAAATAGAAACAAGAAACATCCAAACAATCGATCAGGCTTTGAACGATACGGTCGGGGTATTCAACCGACGCAGCAAGGGGCTGATGGATACTCTGGCCCAGGTCAGTCTGCGGGGGATACCCGGTCAGAACCGGTCGCTCATTCTTATCGATGGGCTGGCGCTCAACAACGCCTATACCGGTGCTCCCATGTGGGCAGGGATTTTCCCTGAGAATGTAGAAAAGGTGGAGGTGGTCAAAGGTCCGTTTTCAAGTCTTTACGGTGGGTAC
>JADFYC010000076.1 GCA_015233295.1 Deltaproteobacteria bacterium
AATTTTATAACGAGGCCAAGGACTACTTCAGTAAACTCATCGCGACCTACCCCAATTCTCCTCATCTGGCTGACGCCGCCTTCTATCTCGGAGATTCTCTGTATAATATAGGTAGCTACAAAGAAGCGCTGGAAGTTTTTAAATCTTTTATCGAAAAGAATCCTCAGAATGCATTTATTAAGCAGGCCAAGTTCCGCCTGGGTGATTGTTATACGCGCCTTAAGGAATATGATAAGGCCGACGCCGCATTTCAAGACGCTTTGGCTAATTTTCCGGATTTGAACAATCAGCCATACGACACCTTGACCCATCTTGGTCCTTTTCTGGAGGGACGGAAGGAGTATGCCAAAGCCCGCGAGACCTACTTTGTGCGGCTTAATGTCTATCAACAACGGGAAGACGATTTGGGAAGCTTGATGGAAAAAATCGGTGATACCTTTATGGCTCAAAAACAATACGATGAGGCCCTAAATATGTATGCCCAGGCCCTAAACCTGGCGCCATACACTTCCTCGGTGGACGCGATCAAGCTGAAAATGGCCGATCTGGGAATTCAGACAAAAGGATTGTTGCACGCCACGCCCCAGTTACCTTACGATCCCTATGCCGAACCGGGCAGCGCGTACAAAGAAGCCTACCAAAAGGCCGGAGGAAGCCCGGAAGGCCAGGCACTGGCCCTCAAGTACGCCCAGACTCTGATTAACCAGGGCAAGCTGGTCGAGAGCCTAGAGCCGTTGGCGTTCGGCCCCCCGGAAGTGGCCAAAGGTTCCCGGAGCCAGGCGGCGCAACAGGCGGCTATGTTATATACCAAAAATATAAAACAACTAATGGACACCAGCTTTGAAAAAAATGACTACGCCAGGGTGGCGGATTTGTATGACAAGTATTATCAACCGATCTTAGGGAAAACTCGTGACCCGGCGCTGATTCTGCGTCTGGCCGAGAGTAATGAGCGGGCCGGGCAGCTCAATGAGGCCATCGGTCTTTACAATCAAGCTCTGGAAGTCAACAAGGACCCTAACCTGGTTGACTTTTTGCGTTTTAAAATAGCCCAAATCACCCACCAAGCCGGCAACCAAGAAAAAGCGGTCCAACTATTTTCAGAATTTGTCAAGACTCATAGAAAAAGCAAGTATTATCCCGAAGCGGCTGCGTTGTTGGCTGAGCTATATTATATTAGGGGACAAAATGAGTCGGCAGTGACCATTAATTATGAAATGCTAGACTTAGAAAAAGGACCATCAATCAAAAGGGCTCGGATAGAGTCCCGGCTGGGTGATATTTTCAAGAAGCTGAATCAATTGGGAAATGCGGCCAAGGCCTATCGAGACGCCATTTATGACTACCCTAATGATATTGAAAAGCAAGAATTTATCAAGACCAGTTGGTTTCGGCTGGGCGATGTATTGTATGAACAGAAGAATTATCCGGCTGCGTTCAAAGCTTATTCTGACGCGGTGGAGAAATACCCGGAGGCCGATGACAGCCAGTGGGGCCGGTACATGATTTATCAAACCGCCCTAAAACTAGAGAAACCCGACAAAGCCAAGGTGGCCCTGGAGAGCCTGGAAAGCCACGCCAAGAAGGGCGGAGTTTGGCAAGACCTGAGCAAGGCGATGCAGGAATTTCAAAAGCAGGAAAAGAAACTAAACGAACTAAAACCCTAAGCCGGCGGCAAGGTCCGGAACCCTTAACTCAATAACAATGGCTCTCAACACCCATTTTATGCTTGTGTTGGATCATACATTATTTTAAACTAATAAATTGGTGTATCTGAGATTTTATCACATCCTCGTGACGGGATTTGTATGGCCTCCAAACTCTTAGTGATTGACGAAGATGAAAAGAACTTGCGTTTTCTTAAAGAAGCTTTAACCAAAGCCGGTTTTGAAGTGGATTTAAGCACTGATGGGTTAAAGGCTTTGGACTGTATTCAAAGCAATTATTATGACGCGGTGTTTAGTGAGGTGACGTTGCCCAACATGACCGGGTTCGAGCTCTTGCGGCGGGTGGTGGCCGCCCATCCGGCTCTGCCTGTAATCCTCATGACCGGCCGAGGCACGGTGGAGGGTGCGGTCACGGCGATGAAAGAAGGCGCCCGTGATTATTTATTGAAGCCGTTATCCCTGGAAGTCGTTTCGCTGATCACGGCTAAGTTGATGGAAGAAAAAGCCGTCCAATCAAGCCTGGCCGCCAAGCTATCCACTAAACGAAGAGGCGAGAGACGCGAAATCATCACCCGTGACCAGGAAATACTGCGGTTGGTAGAGATGGTCAAGAGCATCGCACCCAGTCAGGCCACCGTGCTTATCTATGGAGAATCCGGAACGGGGAAGGAACTCTTTGCCCGGCTGATCCATGAAATGAGTCCCCGCCGGAACAATCCTTTTGTGGCCGTGAATTGTGCCGCGATCCCCGAAAATCTGTTGGAAAGTGAATTGTTCGGCCATGAAAAAGGGGCCTTCACCGGCGCCGCAGTTAGAAAAATAGGCAAGTTTGAGATGGCAGAGAAGGGCACCATTCTGCTGGACGAAATAAGTGAAATGGATCTCTACCTCCAGGCTAAGCTACTAAGAGTTTTACAGGAATATGAGGTGGATCGGGTTGGTGGACGAGAACCGGTCCCGGTCGACGTCCGGGTCTTGGCCACGACGAATCAAGACCTGGGCAGGTTGGTCGAAGAAAAGAAATTCAGACAAGACCTCTTTTATCGGCTCAACGTTATCCCGCTTCACATCCCCCCGCTCCGGAAAAGGAAAAGCGATATTCCGGTGCTGGCCAATTACTTTCTAAAAAGATTCAGCACCTCGTACCAGAAGAAGGTCTCCCGCATCTCTGATCGGGCCATGCAGGCCCTGTTGAGCCATCCCTGGCGGGGCAACATCCGCGAGATGGAAAACACCCTGGAACGGGCGACTCTGTTGGCCACCGGGGAGACGATAGAGCCGGAAAATCTAATCCTGTTTAATACCCCCATTCCTGTTCCCGGGATGGGACAGCCGTCGCCGGCCTTCCAGCCTTCCATAAAAGAAACTCCCCCGCCAGTGGAGGAAGAGGAGGAAGACGCGACGGCTCCGCCGCCAATGGTTAAGTCCGGCAGAACCATTGAGGAAATGGAACGGGCGCTGATTTTCCAGACGCTGGATGAGGTCAGCGGCAACAGAACTCATGCCGCCAAGATCCTGGGCATCAGTATCCGGACGCTGCGAAATAAGCTGGCCGAGTACAAAGAAAAAGAAGGACTGGTTTAGTCGGGTTGTGGGTTTCATGGTTGCATGGTTACGCGTTGGAGGCAACCAGCAACAGGTGCTCTCTTAAGGATAACAACTTATGAAAACCATTGGGATAGTGATTCCCTGGTTTGGGAGTGACCTCAAGGGAGGGGCGTCACAACAGGCCTGGCAAGTGGCTTCTCGATTGGCGGAACGGGGCCATTCTATAGAGGCCATTACCACGTGTTGCCGCGAGTTTTCATCGGATTGGGCGAAAAATCATTACCGGCCCGGGAATCATAAAGAAGGCAATGTCATCGTTCGCCGTTTTCCGGTGGATCATCGTGACCATGGCCGTTTTAGCCGGGTCAATGCCCACATGTTGGGGCTTTCGGCCGCCCAATTGAAGCCGGGAGTCAATCCCGTTTCTGATGAAGATGCCGAGGTATTCGTTAATCATAGCATTAACTCTAGAGCCTTGTTGGCCTATCTGAAGGAACATAAGCGACGTTACCACGCCTTTATCTTTATCCCTTATCTTTATGGACCCATCCTGCAGGGCGTCCCGCTGGTGGCCGACCGGACTTTTTTGCAGCCATGTCTGCACGATGAAGTCTATGCCTACTTGCCCCAGGTGGCCAGAATCTTTTACTTGAGCCGGGGTGTCTTATATAACAGCGAAGGCGAAATGGATTTAGGCTCCCGCCTCTATGGGCCGGCCGTGACGGCAAGAAGCTTCGTTGTGGGCGAGGGAATCGAATCTTCAGGCGAACATGACCTGAATCTGACTCAAATAGACGGATTTGATCTCCGGCAGGAGCGTTACATCTTGTGTTTGGGCTGGCGAGACCCGACCAAAAACACCCACTTGATCCTGAATGCTTTTGCCCGGTTTAAAGAACGACACCCGACATCCAACCTGAACTTGGTATTTGCCGGCCCAGGTGATTTGCCGGTGGGGCCGGTGAGGGATGGCGTGGTCGACCTCGGCCTGGTGACGAACCCGGAAAAGGAAGCTCTCCTGGCCAACTGTCTGGCCCTGTTTCAACCAAGTTGCCACGAGAGCTACTCTCGGGTAATTATGGAAGCCTGGATGCATAAACGGCCTGTCGCAGCCCATCTGGAATGCCTGGCCACCAGGCAGGTCGTGGGACGGGCTGACGGCGGTTGGGTGGCTGATACGGAGGTTGACTGGGCGGAGTTGTTTTCCAAAATCGACCTGATGGAAGGTGATGAGTTGTCGGCCCGAGGTTGCCGGGGACATGCATATGCTCAGGAAAATGCCGACTGGTCTAAAATCATTGACCGATACGAGAAGATATTGAGGCTTTCGGATGATGGTCCCGTGACCACCCTACCCCGATCCAGAAGGCTCGAAGAAATTCATCAATTGCTCCCCGATATCGCCTTTGGCGACGCCATTACCAATCATGCCGTGGTCATAAGGAATCACCTACGCGACCTGGGCTACCGTTCGGAGATACTCGTCCTTCGACAACCGAGTGATCAGATCGCTCATGAGGCGTCAGTCTTAAAGAAAAAGAATCTATCCAATAAAGCCGGTGTGATTTATCACCACTCCATCGGTTCAGACCTGACACCCATGGTCGTGGCTCATCCGGGGCCCAAGGCTTTGATCTATCATAACATCACTCCCGCTGAATTTTTTTGGCCATATCGTCCTGAATTCGCTAAGATACTTGAAAATGGCCGCCGGGACCTGCCTCTTCTGGCCAAACATTTTCCGCTGTCGATGGGGGATTCGCAATATAACGCGGCTGAATTGGAGACCTGCGGCTTCCACCATCCTGACGTTCTCAATCTGACCATATGCCCTGACAAATGGGCCGGCGCTCCTGATCCGACACTGATGGCCCGGTTACAAGACGGCCGGGTAAACCTGCTTTTTGTCGGCCGCATTGCGCCAAATAAGAGGCAAGATCATTTGCTGGAATCGTTCCGGCATTATCTAGCCCTCGATCCTTACGCCCGCCTGGTCATCGTCGGCCCCTTTATTGACCATGATCCCTACTATCAACACCTGATCCAAATCATTAACAGATTAAGTCTGCAGAACCATGTTCTGATGACCGGGCAGGCGAGTGACTCACAACTCCAGGCCTGCTACCAGACGGCCGATCTATTCTGGTCCATGAGTGAGCATGAGGGATATTGTGGGCCGTTGGTGGAGGCGATGTGGTTTGATGTTCCGGTACTGGCCTACAATGCCGCGGCTGTGCTTGAAACCATGGGCCGGGCCGGCATATTATTTAATCGGAAGGATAACCTGGCGGAGGTGGCCGCGCTGGCTAAGATTATTGTGGAAACGGAATCCCTGCTGGACATTATCCTCAAATACCAACGGCAACGGAGGCAAGATTTTCGGCCTGAGGCGGTCTGGCCGGTATTCGACGAGATCGTCGACCGGCTCGAGACGAGTCAGGGTTAGGGGCTATTGCCGGTCACTTGTTACTCGTTGAAGACAACCTCCAACAAGCAGCGAGTAACCAGCGACCACGTCACCTCGAAAAGGGATAATTATGACCGTTCGAAGCATCATAGGCCTCGTTCATTCCTGGAACAGGGCTTGCTCCAAGAATTTGAAACCCAAATCCAGCAAGGCTTCATCGTCCTCTTTGATTCTCTCCGCCAGAGCTTCTTCCACCTCGTAGGTCTTCAGGAATTCTGTATTGAAGACAAACTCCCGGAATACATCAAGATTATATAAGGCCACGATAACCTTTTGGAGCTGCCGGTCGTCCAGTTGTTTGGTTTCATCGCGACGGGGGTGAAAAACAATGTTGAGCATCCGGTCATTGGCCCTGGTATAGGGTAATAATCCCTGATCTTCTCGCCACTCAGCCACCGTCTGAATCTTTGTCTCTTTGATCCCCTGACAGTTTGGGGCGTCCAGCGGGAAAAAGAACTCATCATAGGCGTCATCCGCGGCCCGCCGGCCCGAAGCCCGGCCCAGGGGGTAAAGCCGACAGGAGGTGGGGCGGTCTTCATAGACCCGGCATCCCTTGACCGTCACCAAGAGGCAGGTCCGGGTAGGCGGATCGGACATCTTTAGGGAAATGACAGGAAACCCGGACTGGGGTTCGATTTGAAACAGGGTATATTTTGAAAGAAAGTCGTCGGAATGGAGATTAAGCGCCTTTTTTAGCCGCATGACGTCGTAGGGAGTCAGAGGCAAGTGCTTATTGCGACAGCATGAATTAAAACAGGATATCTTCTTGTGGCAGGCAAAATTGAAGGTATCGTTCGGACCCAGGCGGTGCTCGATCATGGCCGAGGGGCTAAGCGATTGAGTCATGGTCTTTCCTATTAAGGAGTTTAGTTAAGGCCGGATATGATGCCCCGGCTGCTGATCTGATACGGTAAATTTAATGACGGGCCGGATAAGGGAACACCTGCTCCCTGGACTTACCCGGCTCAGGAGAATCCTCCGGTGCCGCAGCCTCCGGTGGTCGCGCCAAAAGACGGGGCGTCTTCCGATGATTTTGTCCCCCGACTGGAAAAACAGGACATAATTCGTTTTGTCTCTTCCGAGCCGCAACGGGGGCAGTCGCATTTCCCGTTATCTGATGAAAAGACCAACCGTTCAAAATTATGGCCGCATTTACGGCATTCGTGCTCATAAATAGGCATGATTTCGTCCTTATCTTAATACCAACATCTCAATCAGAAATAACCCGTCCGAGAGAATCCCCTGTGGGGTTGGTCCGGCCGGATGATAGCAGGAGGTCTGGCATTATTCAACCGGCTCACCGGCAAGCATCAGTATGGCTTTGCAAAACTGTTGAAATGAATGAGACGGATTAGCCGCTCGCCCTTGCCACCGGGTAGTCAGATACGGCCCCATTCTTCTGGCCCATTCGACTTTATCTTCGCTCTTCGCTCCGATGGCCTTCTGAAACAACTCCCAGGTACCACAAATGCTATCTTGCTTGTAGTTGTCGAGTTTATTTGATCGGGCTTTGGGAAAGGCCTTTTTGATCGCCGTCTGATCTCCCAGGTAGAAGGCTTCCGTTTCTTCGATGGCGATTCTGAATAATGCGGTTGGGGTCGGGTGACAGTACCTAAGAAGACTGTTCAAACGGTCCTTGAGCTCCAGGCAGTCCTCGTCGTCCAAATCGACCAGGACCAGGATGCGGTCTGTTGCCGGATCGAGCGCCTTGCCGTAAGCTCGGAGCTTGGCTGGGAGTTGATCCAACAGGCCCTGGTGATGGGGGTCCGGTTCTATCGAGGGATTCTTAGGTATCTTTCCCTTGCCCCGATGTGGAATTACCTTAAACGTATGGGCTTTCGGGAGGAAACGGGGCAACCACTTTTTGAGCAGGGCTTCCTCCGATTTCCCCTCTACCAGGAAATGTATTCTCATCCTAAAGATCTCTCCTCAAAATGATTGCTATACCACAGGCTGCCCAATGGAATGCCTTCCTTTACCAGTTCCTTGATGGCCGGCATGTCGGCGGTTCTAGTGGCTTGGGTGTGTCCTAGGTCGTCTTTCTCCAAGAGCCAGACTTGTTCCGGACTCAAGGCATCAACAAAGTAAGGTGAATGGGTGGTGACAATTACCTGAATCTTCCCCTGGGAATTTTCGGCGTGGCGTCTAAATTCGCGGGCCAGCGTTTCCAGTAACTTATGATAAAGCCCGTTTTCCGGTTCTTCGATGCCGATGAAAGCAGGAGGATCCGGGTCTTGCAGCAGCAGGAGGTAGGCAAACATCTTCAAGGTGCCGTCCGACATGCTTTGCTGAAAGAATGGGTCTTTATAACTTGATTCATTAAACTTCAACAACAGGCGTCCGTCTGGACTGGGTTCCGTTTTAATGTTTTTGATCCCGGGAATTCGCTCTCGGATCGTGTCCAATATCCGGTTAAACCGTTGTTTATGATTTCGTTCCAGATATTGGATAACATTGCCCAGGTTTTCTCCTTTTCGGTCCAGGTGCTTTTGAGCGCCTGTCGGCGGCAGTCGCCGGGCCGCATCCGGGACAAAATAGGACAGATACCAGCTCTCGATATAAGCCCGCAAACCTACGATCCGGGGATGATCAGACAATTGTCCCAATACGGTGATGCCCAGGCGGTCGCGATCTTCCATCTTGATCGGCTGTCTTTTGGCGTCTTCATCATCTTCCGTCTTATCACCGGCCCAGACGACACCTTTCCCTTTTTTGAGACGCAGAAAGGTAAAAGGTTGACCACTTTCCAGACCCTTACGACGTTGTCGAAGTTCCTCACTTAAGACAACAGGAACACCTCTCTCCTGGCCAACCTCGAAGGAATAGGTGATCGGCCTGGAGTTTAGATTTTCCCGATAATACAGGTCAAAACAAATGGGGTCGGTGCTTCCCTGGGTGCGCAGGCGGGACAGGCCGCCCCGTTGAGGTTTGTCACAGGCAGTCTCAACCCCTTCTTTCAGGCAATCAGCCAGGAAGCCAAAGGCATCGATTAAGGTCGATTTCCCGGATCCATTAGGACCGATGAAGCAATTAATCGGCGGTAACGCCTCGCCTTGGGCATAGGCTATTTGCCCCAGGGTGACATCGGAAAGCGACTTATAATTCCTTATTCGTATGCCTAATAATTGCGGCATAAGCAAACCCCGTAAGTTATTTACTTGTCGTCTATTTCTTCAGCCCGACGATCCGGTAATTAAGGCCACGGCGTAGGCGGCCATGCCTTCCCCCTGGCCGGTGAACCCCATCCCTTCAGTCGTCGTAGCTTTGACGTTGACCTGACCGGGGCTCAACCCCAGGGCGACGGCCAGGTTAGACTCCATTTCCGGAATATAATCTTTAAGTTTAGGCCGTTGAGCCACGATAGTGCTGTCCACGTTGACGACCTGGAATTTTTTCTGCTTGAGCATTTCAACCGCCTCTGTTAATAAAGTCAAGCTCAAAATGCCTCGCCAGCGCGGATCCGTATCCGGGAAGTGGCGGCCGATGTCGCCCAGCCCCGCCGCGCCCAAGATGGCGTCGCAGATGGCATGGGAGAGAACGTCCGCGTCAGAGTGGCCCAGCAGACCCAGATCAAAAGGAACTTTGACACCGCCCAAGACCAGGAGGCGGCCGGAGGTGAGTCGGTGGGCGTCATATCCGAAACCAATTCTAAACAAGTCCCCATCCTCACAACAAGGAGATTACGGTCAAGAGAAAAGCCAGAAATAAACCAGGCGGTTAATTACCTTGGCGGCTCGACCTGCGGGCAGCTTATTGGGCAGACCGGCTGAATTTATTGTGTTTGATGAAAAATACTGTGGGATCATGCCAGGATGGCGAGTAATGTACCGGGGATGGCGGTCGACTACCGGCTTTTTTGTCCCGACACCTCTAATCCACAACTTATCTGCCGAGATGTCAAGATATTAATCTCTAAACCCTCTGATCGTACCAGGTTGGAGTCAACCGCTGCAACAGGCAGTGAAGCTCGGTTCATTCAGGAGATACTTCGCAGGGTCAATGTTCCATTTCTCCGGCGCATCCACCCCAACGATCCGGCGGGTATTTTTTGATTTTTCCTCAGATTGGCGGGCCAGGTCCAGTACCTGGGGCAAATGCCGGCCGGACGCGTCCGAACCATTGATTAAAATTATCTTGGGATGCATTAAGTCGTAGCTGTCGATGTCCACCACCAGCCCCATTTCTCCGGTATTTAACTTGACCAGGCTCCCTATCGGGTAGACCCCCAGGCACTTGACCAGGTTGGCGACCAACGCCGGATCGAACTGCACCGCCCGTCCGGCATACATGATCCGGAGGGTCTCGTGGGGGCTGATTTTTTTTCGGTAGATCCGATCGCTGGTCATGGCGTCATAAACATCAGCCAGGCTGATCACCTGGGCGGCCAGAGGTATTTCATTTGCTTTGAGTCCCCTGGGGTATCCTTGCCCGCCGTACCGTTCATGATGAAAGAGGGCGCATTCAATGACTTCGCGGGAAACATGGTCCGCGTTTTTAAGAAGTTTGGCGCTGAGGTAAGGGTGTTTCTGAATTTCTTTAAATTCTTCCATGTTAAGTGGGCCGGGTTTATTAATTATCTTTTCCGGGATAGCCATTTTGCCCAAATCGTGGAAGAGGGCTCCGACACCTACGGCCCGCAACTTCGGGAGCGGGAAATCCAAAAACCGGCCCAGCGTCAGGGCCAACACACTTACGTTCACTGAATGGGTGTAGGTATATTCATCAAAAGTCTTGAGCTTGACCAGGGCGGATAGGGCGTATCGATTTCGGAAAATGCTCTGAATCAACTCATCCAGGTCGGAGGCGACATCAGCTAAGTTGATCGGCTTTCCGATCTGGACTTGAGAGAAGAAGATGCCGGTCCGGTTAAGAAACTCGTTATAGACTCGGGTCGCCTGGGCGATTTCATCCTGCACGGAGACGGTGTCGGCCAGGGCCGAAAGAATCTCGCTGGTTAGCTCTTCCGGTTCGATTGTCTCGGACTGCGGTTCGGCGGGGCTAAGTATCATCGCCTGGGGTCGGGCCCGGCCATCGCCGGGTGGATCTACATCGTCGCCCTTGGCGGTATTAATTTTGATGGACAATAACCCATGTTGCTCAATCTTTTTTATCTCTTGATCGGACTTGATCAGCCGCCTGGTCCTCAGAAAAGGGTGGTTTAACCAGGACATCCCCAGGTCTTCGATATACATGCCGACCTTAAGTTGTTGGACGCTGATGGTCTTGATCATAGCCCCGGCCCGCTGTTTATAGTGGTAAATTTCACTAGTATTATAGAGACAATATAATATAAATGATCCAGATCAAAAATTCAAGAGTTGATTCGCGGTGAGGCCAATTTTATCCATAACCAGTCAATATACCTTAGTTAAGTCCCAAGGCATCTTTCCGCGCCGCCATGAGCGCGAGGCGACCAAGGTGCTCCGTCCCTAACTCAATGACATTGTCCAACTAGCTATATTAATAAATTATCCAGCGTTTGTTCACCTCAAACTCCATTACCGGGAATTATCCAGGAGATCGCAATGAAACAACCACTTCCAAAACTTACCGGACACCGTTGCTTTGCCTGCGGGACGGACAACCCCATTGGACTTAACATGAAATTCTACAGGGAAGATAATCGGATTTGTTCTGATATCACTCTGTCTGAAAACTACGTCGGATGGTCCAGGATCGCCCACGGGGGCATCATCACCACCTTGTTGGATGAGGTCATGTCCTGGACGCTGATCGCTTCCGGCCGGCTGTATTTCTTGACGCGAGAGATTAAGGTGAAGTATTTGAAGCCGGTCTATGTCGGCACGCCGTTGACGGTCTGGGGTGAGGTCAAGGATGCCGGTCGCTCCAGCTCCATCAAAATGACCGGCGGACTGGAGGATCAGTCGGGAACGGCCCTGGCCAGGGGTGAGGGGTTGTTCGCTGAACTGCCGAAAGAGAAGTTGCCTTTCTTGCCCGAGGACCTGATTCGGGATATGGAAGCCCTTTATCGCAGCTTCCCCCGGAACCCGTAACCCGGAACACGCAACCCGGAACCCGTCACACCGGCATCACTTCAGCAGATAGTCTGCCGGGTTGATGTTCCATTTTTCAGGAGCCTCCACCTCGACAATCCGGTGGGCCCCTTCTCCTGATCCGTGAGGCTGGAGAGACAGGTCGAGCATCTGCGGCCGGGGTTTTCGTCTGGCGCGTTGATCAAAGAGGAGCAACACCTGAGGATGGATCAGATCATCGGGATTAATGTCGGCTACCAGACCTATTTCACCGGTTTCCAGCGTCACCATACTGCCGATAGGGTAAACGCCCAGGCACTTGACCATCTTGGCCACCAGCGCCGGGTTAAAATGGTCTCCCCGGTTGCCGTACATGATTTTTAGGG
>JADFYC010000077.1:0-11422 GCA_015233295.1 Deltaproteobacteria bacterium
TGTATATTGAGAGCTATTATACTATATAATATCATATAATACAACAAAAAAGCAGGACTAATATGGCATATTTTGGGTATGCACTAAGTTAAGAAAAAACCTCTCGAAGAGTTTTGCAAGAGGCTCTCTAATTTTGCTGATACTCTCAAGCCCGGTTAAGCGAATTTGCATGTCTATTTTTAAATAAGCAGCGCCTTCTCGGTTCTTCCAGATAAACGCCTTTGTCTGTTGGGACGTGTCGACCAATTTTGCTCCGAATTCGAAGATGTCCGACTTGGCTGGCCGGTCGCTCGTTTGAAAGGAAATCCAGGTGACTTCTTTGTCATTCTTGGTAGCCTCTGACATTATCCGGCCGGCTGACTCATAGTCAAAATTCTCGATTAAAGGATAAATCTGGTTGGCCAGGGATTGAATTAAACGTTGATAAGTGACGTCATAAAGTTCCAAAACAATCTCTTTGGTCTTCTGGTCAGCGGTTTTTAGATTTACAGCGGTGCGGTCAACCCCCTTTTGGAGATTCTTGAGTGAGTCTTTGTTGTATTTGTCAAATTCAGAAAGGATCACCGAAACCAGGTGCTCATTATTGTTCTGGACCACCCTTAGGGTAAATACCGTGGCTCCGATGAAGGCCAAAGTAATAGTCACGATAAATGATATGGTTAGCCTTAATTGTTCTAGACGCATTGTTCCCTCTTAAGTCCCAAAAATCGATTTTTTGTATTCTCATCTCGGTATCCCACTATATTCGTTTGGGGTTAAGGGTTCAGGACGGCAAGTTGCAAATCGGGTCGCGACCAGAAACCCTGGGTCAAACCCATGAACGGCCAAACCGTCAATCATCCCAAGGAGTCATATGGGTCGGCCCAGGTCCGGCCAGGCGCCATCCTGGGCTAACCTATAGAACTCCTTTGAAGGATTAAACAATTTCAGCAGTCTAACGAGATCCCTTAGGTAGGATTACATTGGGTTGCCCGTTGCATGCCGGAGCTGATGCGTGAATCGATAAGAATACGATCAAAACTCGTGACCCGCAACACGCAACTCCTCATGGAGAATATCCCTTACCAGGTGTATGTTAGGGGATCAATCTTGGCCTTTTTCATCAGGTCCAAGGTGGGTTGCAGTAGTGTCGGGCTGAATTCCTTTAACTCGATGGCACTGAAGGCCATCGCGTTCGTCATGGCTGCAGTCTTGATCTTGGTCAAATCTTCCGGCGAAATAGCTTTATTGGCGCTGAGGATGTTATCCGGGTTGCGATGATCTGATACCCCCGGAAAGTCAAGACCGACCAGTCCGTCATACTTGTTCTTGTTAGCTTCCCACCACCAGTTCTTGACAAAGGCGGCCTTGGCTTTGTTGACCTTTACCGCGTTGGCCGCGGCCATATGATTATTAGTCGGAATGTTTGCCTGGCCGCCCGTCGCGGCTTTAGCTCCCAATTCGCCACTGCTGGCCCCTTTGGTGTAAGCCACCGCGGCACCGGCGTCCTTGATAATGGCCACCGGGTCTTTCCCCGCGGTAGCAGGAGCAATCAAGATACTGGAATAGAACTCTTTCCCGTCAATAGCCTGGACCAGAGGCACGGACAGGCCCTGGGCGTAAAGCATGGCCTGGACAAAACTGCCGATATAGACCAGCACCGGTTCCGGTTTCTTGAAGGTGTCCATAATATCGGGGTAGGATTTAGCAATTTGAGGCCGAATCTTCAGCCCGCTGCTTTGCGACAACGCCTCAGTAATCGCTTTGGCTTGGGGTGCGTCGTACCCCGGCGGGTAAAAAAGCACGATGTCCCCGGCAAAAGCCGCTGAAACGGCCAGAAGAAACATGGCTGTGGCCGCCAGCATAATGATCTTACTATAATATTTCATAGTCTTACTCCTTGTGGTTAGTCAGTAATTTGATTTCGAGTTCAATTTAAACTTCTGCGGTCACCACCGACGGTAGCCGCCTCTACATTCATGAGGTTAGACATCACTTTATAAAGATACCGGTCTCATCCTCACAAAAATTCGGAAACCTGGTTTGCATTCAAAGCTGGAGAAAAATGGTTTAGTGGTCCCTGTCCGCCGCCCCCGATCAAATCCGCCAACTCCTTGATGACAGTCAGCAATTACCCGGCCTGGGACTGAATATCTTGCGAAGGAATAGCGGTTCTCAGGCCCGGTGACAATAAACCATATGACCTGGGGCGACTTCTCTTAGTTCCGGCAGAGTCCGACGGCAAACATCGTCCCGTTCCGGGCAGCGATGGCAAAAAATACAGCTATTGGGATATTCCAACAAATTGGGTGGTTCTCCCGGAATGGGGTCAAGGCGTTTTTTATCCCCCAAAAGTGACGGATATGACGACAGGAGTCCTCGGGTATAGGGATGTCTGGGATGGGCGAACAGATCCAGGGCATCTGCGTGTTCCATCACGGAACCGGCATACATGACACCCACCCGCCGGCAGGTTTCAGCTATAATCGAGATGTCATGAGAGATATAGATCAAAGACATCTCAAGGCTGTTGCGCAGTTTATTGAGCTCGTCCAGGATCTGGTGCTGGACCATCACATCCAGGGCCGTGGTAGGCTCATCGGCAATAACCAGATCGGGGGAGCAGGCCAGGGCCATGGCGATGACCGCCCGCTGTTTCATCCCGCCGCTGTATTGATGGGGATAATCATTGATTCTCTTGGGGTCCAGGTCGACCATTTCATACAGGTCCGCCACCCGGTCCCGGGCTTCGTCTCGGGACAAATTCATGTGAGTGAGGATGGCTTCCACGATCTGGTCCCCCACCCGCTGCACCGGATTGAGCACATTCATGGCGCCCTGGAAGATCATGGAGATGTGCCGCCAGCGTATTTTTCTCATCTCTTCCCGAGTCTTGCCCAGGAGATCTTCTTGCTGAAACAGTATCCGACCACTCGCGATCTTAACGTTCTTGGGAAGCAGTCCCATGATAGCCATCGCCAGCGTGGTCTTGCCGCAACCCGACTCACCAACTAAACCTAAAGCCTGCCCCTTCTCCAACCACAAGGACACGTGATTGATGGCATAGACTTCTCCGGCCAGGGTCTGATAACGGAGATTCAGGTCTTTGATTTCCAGTATATTATTCGGGGAAGTGATTACGTTCATGGGGCTACTTTAGAAAGATTGAGTTCTTAGTCCGGCTCGACCCGGATCGACTGATTTGAAGAACTAAACGATTTCTGGGGCACCACATTCTTCATCGATCTTAATGGTGACATCATCAAATATGCCTTGAACCGTCTGGGTATGGGTCAAGGCGATAAGTATCTTAAATTCTTTTTGTATTTTCATAGATAAGACCGGGAAGGACAAAAAAATCCTCTTGTACCGTTCATCTTCCGTTTCTATCTGCTTCAGCTCTTCGACTAAAGCCGAAAAAAATTCACACGACCGGGCGTATTTATCAAGACCCAGTTTGAGACCGGTAGGTTCGGCATTTTTCGGTAAGATACTTGCCGTGTAAAGCCCGAATAGGGTCTTAAAGGCATTCTGAATACTCTCAATCTCAGCCTGGATGAGGGTTGCCAGGACCTTTGGCTTGGTCTTAAAAATGGTCTTTTTTTGAATTATTTCAAAAACACATTTATTGACCGTATTGACCTCATTGAAGATTGTCTCGTACTTGTCTATTATCTCTTTAAGTATCTGCTCAAACAACTCCTTGGAAATATTTCTATTAGGATCACAATTAACGCTATCTTTCATGTGCTTCAGGAGACTGGGCACGATAAATCGAATTCGATTGATAAATTGCAGCGAAGCTTCGACCAACTGCCTCTTTTCGTCCGGCGCCACTTCCACCTTTTTAATATTTTCCAACAAATTACTCTTAATGTCGGCCATAATCCACTTCATTCGCAAAAGGGTGGTCGATAACCCGACTGCCGGGACCATATCAGCCGTTCCATAAGCCTAACTGCAGACGACACAGCGCAGCCTTAGGCCACAACTAAGACACGAATGATTCCCACTTTGTCATTCCGAACGAATGTGAGGAATCTTAAGATTTCTCGCTTTGCTAGAAATGGCAGGCGGGAGCAAGGTTAAGCTTCCTTCTTTAGGCGTGGATTGACCACTTCGTCTAAGGCCCGGCCTATCAAATAGAATGACAAGGTAATCAATGAAATGCAAAATCCGGGCGGCAACAGCCAGTAGGGCGCCTGGAACATGTTGCCGGTCTTCCACACCCATTGCAGCATCATCCCCCAACTGACCGTCCCTGGGTCGCCGAACCCCAAGAAAGCCAAAGACGCTTCCACCAGGATGGCCGCAGTAACACGGAATGTCATGTATAGAAATGCTAATGGCAGGACATTGGGGGCGATATGTCTGAAAATGATCCGGGCGCTCCCCGCTCCTGAGACTTTGGCCGCTTCAACATAGGCCCGCTCGCGCAACGACAGCGTCTGGGAACGGATCACTCGCGACACCGGAGACCACCTCAGCAGCGCGATAATTAACACTGTATTCCAAATGGTTAACTGTCCGATTACGGCTGAGATTATCAAGATAACCAACAAGCCGGGCATAACCATGATGATATCGGCCAGGCGCATAAGCAACGTGTCCACCCACTTGCCGAAATAACCCGCCACCAACCCCACCATGGTGCCTAAGGCCACGGCCATGAATGCCGCGGAAAAACCGACAATAAAGGCCACCTTGGCCCCTACCAACAACTGCGCAAAAATATCCCGCCCTAAAAAGTCGGTCCCCAGCCAGTGCTTCCAAGACGGCCCCTGGGTGCCCATAATGTTTGGGTCTACGCCGGTCATGGGATTGTACATGGGATCAATCATCTGGGGAATAAAACTGGCCACGGCCATTAGGGCAAATACGGACAGCAAGGATAAACCGATAACGCCCAAGGGGTTTCGCCGAAAAGTACCCCAACCCTCCGACAGCGCCTTTAAGAAACGAGCCAGCCCATGCTTGGCCCGCTCCCTGGCCCGCAATTCCGGCGGCAATTCCCTCTGGAATTCCACCGGGTGACAGGTGTTGTCGAACAATTCTTGATCGTGGGTAGTCATCTTTGGTTGCTCGTTACTCGTTGCACGTTGCTGGTTACGGTTGTTTGTTGCGTAGTTATACCGTGAACGGCCATAATCGTCCCTTTTCGATAAGACTCAGGACGAGTGCTTAGATTTATCGTTCCACTCTTCATGACAACATCCGAAGAATTTGACGGGAAACAGGTGCGTTCAAAAGAGCCAATTATTGCCGTTCCAAGTATATATTCAACGAGCAACGTGTAACCTGCAACCAGCAACCGGTCAATATCTGATCCGGGGATCCAGGTAAGCATACAAGACATCCACCACCAGGTTGGACGCCAGGACCAGGGCGGAGATTATCAAAAACGACATCTGGGCCAGGGGATAGTCGAACTGGCTGACGGCATTGACCAGTTCTCTGCCCAGACCCGGCCAGGAAAAAACGGTTTCGGTCAGGGCCCCTCCATTAATGGAAAAGGCCAGACTAAGACCGACGTTGGTGATGACCGGCAAGGCGGCATTGGGTGCGGCATGATGGTTACGGATTTCCCGGTCGGTCAATCCCTTAGCTCTGGCCGTCAAGATAAAGTCTTCTTTAACTACTTCGAGCATACTGCTGCGCATGACAAGTAGAAAACCACCAAAGTGAATGATAAACAGGACCAGGAGAGGCAGAAAAAGATGGTGCAACACATCTAATGACTTAGCCCAAAACCCACACTCGGGATCAAGCCAGATCTCGGGACTGACCATGCCGTTAAGGGGGAACAGCTCCAGCTTGTAAGAAAAAATCCAGATCATGATCAAAGCAAACCAGGGCAGGAACAGGGTGTGGGCAATCAACCCGGTCAGAGTCAAGGCCACATCGGAAACGCTCCCCTTTTTCCAGGCAGCAAATTTGCCCCAGGAAATACCGGCCAGGGCGGACAGAATGGTCGCGCTGGTAAAGAGCAACAACGTATTGGGTAAGACGCTTTTGATCACGTTCAGGACCGGTTCGCCATAATAAAAGGATATTCCAAAATCTCCTTTAAAGAAATTTTTGATATAAACCAGATATTGAACGTAAATAGGCTGGTCCAACCCAAATTGTTGCCTGATCAAGGCCACGTCTTCAGGCGTCATATGGGGATCAATAATCATGGACGAGGGGTCACCCGGAGCTATCCGAAAAAGAATGAACAACAAGGTCATAATGAAAAAGAAGGTGATGATTATCTGGATGGTTCGATTAATCAGATAGCGCCTTAGTTCCACCGCCGACCCCCTCTTGTAGCTATTTTGTCGGTCTGAGGACCATAAACGTCCAGGTGTTGCCAATCCCCACCGGCATATTCACCCAGCCGGTGAAACGATCATCCCGGACACACTCCGACTCATCCGGAGCAAACAGGGGAATGTAAGGGAGATCCCGAATAATCATCCGCTGCATCTGAAACAAGATTTCTCGCCTCGCCTCGAAGTTGATAGTCGTGCTCGCCTGGTGGGCCAGTTGATCAAACTCCGGATTCCGGTAACCGCAATAATTGCTCCCGTTCTTTCTGTCCGAGGCAGAATTGAAGAAGTTATCCAGATATGCCCCGTCAAAGGACAACCTGGCCCAGCCAAAAACGAACATGTCGAAATTGCGCTCTGTTTTAACCGACTGCATCATGGCCGACTGGGCCACAGGCCGCGAATTTACCGGGATGCCGAAGTTGCGAAGCCATTCCTGGACAATCATGGCCGTCATGGCCCGAGAGGCGTCGTAATCGGCTGGGGGGCAAAGCAAAACAGATGACTCCATCGGCGTACCATCCGGCAGCATCAATCCCTCGCCCGGTTGGACGGCTCCATCCTTAGTCAATGGCGAGACTTTCCATTTGTAACCGGCCGCTTCCAGGATGCTCACAGCCTTCTTGATCCGGTCGGGTTGGCTCATCCCCAGTCCATATTTCTCGGTATTCGGGTCAAATAAGGCGGCATTGGCCGGAGGAATGATGGTGTCCAGTCGGCGGCCATATCCTTGAAGGACCCGCTCCACCAGAAATGCCTTGTCAATGATATAGGCCACGGCCTGACGGAAAGCCGGATCGCTAAAAGGTTTCTTTCTAAGATTAAAGCCGAGGTAATAAATGCCGTCCTTAACGTTGGTATAGGTCTTTATGCCCGGCGCACCCTTCAAGTCTTTGAGGAAGCCGGGGTGCACGCCGGAATACAAAAAGTCGATATCGCCCTTCTTAACGGCCAAGACCGCGGCATCGTTGGTCCCATAGATCTTGAACAGGATGTTCTCCACATATGGGCCGATTTTCATTCCATCTACCGTTTTACCCGCGGCAAAAAAATACTTATTCTTTTCCATTACCAGATATCCGCCCCGCTGCCATTCTTTAAGCTTGAAGGGACCAATCCCCACGGGCATTTCGTTGACATAAGAAGTCAGGACATTGAGGGAATTGCCGGTCTTTTTGGCCTGGGCGACCACCTGTTCCCATCTCTTTTTCGGGACGATAAGAGAGGTTAGCGCCCGGCTTTCAAAAAAGGCCATGGGCTCACTAAGTTTGAAGACAATGGTCTTGGGGCTCTTAACGGTTATCTCTTTGACGTGTTCCCAATCGGAAATATGTCGGGGCACGTTAAGTTCTTTGATGACATTGGCGGTAAAGGCCACGTCTTCGGCCGTAAAGGGAGTCCCGTCAGACCATTTCGCCGGCTTCAAATCAACCGTCACCTCGGTCTGGTCTTCGCTATATTGGGGAGGGCCTTCGGCCAGCCAGGGAATGAGACGAAGCGTCTTGGGATCATGGATATACAGAGGCATGTAAATGAGGGCCAACACCTTCTTTTCCCACACGCTACTGGCCAGGAAGGGATTCAACGTCTTGGGTTCCTGTAGGAGTCCCACCTTAAGAAAGGCCTGGCCTGATGCAGCCGTCACAGTTTTCGGAGAGATAATGACGGATAGCGCCAGACTTAAGAATAACAGACAGTATATCAAACCAAGATTTGGCCCCATCAGGATGGGTCTTCTAAAGTTAACCATGACTACTCCTACGAGTTGAGGGTTACGGGTTTCGGGTTTCAGGTTAAAGATAATCATCTCGTTATTGGAGTTGAACTCGAAACTCGATGTAATTATTTTTCCAGGTAATCGACCACTGAGGTTTCTATATTTAATGAAGATAGGCGGTTAATGCGGGGAATCCCCCCAGGGCTAACGTAATTGACCTCGATGAGACGGCCGTCGATCAAATCGAGCCCAACGAAGACAAGACCATCTGAAACCAGTCGGGGACCTATTCGGGAGCAGACATCCTCTTCGTGAGAAGTCAGATGATGAGGTAACACCCGGCCGCCCAGACTGACATTGGTCCGGAAGTCTCCCCTGGCCGGAAGGCGGCGCATGGCTCCGACCGGTTCGCCGTTGAGCATCAACACCCGGACATCCCCCTGCATCACTTGGGGTAGATATTCTTGAACCATCACCGGCGGCTCTATATCTCCAGCGGTCATCGGGAAAAAGAACCTTACGGCCGGCTCGCCGTCCCCAACCCGACCGGGAGGGCACCTGATTACCCCCTGGCCGCCATATCCGGACAATGGTTTTACCACCACTCCATGAGGATATCGCCCAGCCAGGTCAAGGAATTCAGCCCGGTTATCAACCAGCCAGGTTGAAGGAATAACATCAGGAAAGTTTAAAATATAACTCTTGCCGCCGGCCTCGATCATGGCGCCCGGCCGGTTGACCATCAACGGTGCGGCAACCGTGTCGGCAGTTGCTTCGGCCAGTCGAGCGGCACAGGAGATATCCAGGGGTGGATTTTGCCGCCAAAATATTAGGTCCAGATCGCCCAGCGGCGTTTCAAGGCAAAGGGGACTCAAAGTCGCTTCCCCCCAAAATGAGACGACAGAGCCGGTTTCAGCCAGGTCCGGAGTGGCCCCTTTGATTTCCCGCACCTCCCCGACCAGATGTCCATTCCGGCTGATCACTTCCGCCGAAGTCAGGGTCATCACCCGATGTCCCCGCCTGACCAATTCATATATGGAGACAACCGCCACAAGTGGATATGATGAAACAGTCCGATAAGCAATAAGACGGCTGGAATCGTCGATACCGGCTTTAGGGTTGTGGTATATGCCGGCCGCCGCCTGTGGCAGATGCTTCTTGAAAAGTAACTTGTCGGCGTAGTTAAAAGTCATGGCCTTTTCCATGAAAGGATAAAATATCAAGGTGGCGCCGTCTCGCCTGAGTAGAGTTACCCGTCCATTTGAACCGACATCAAGGGACCGGTAAAAATTTTCAAAATATTCCGGATCGAGGCCCAGGGCCACAATTCCCTCGAACTCCCCATTGACCCCCTCCAATCGCCGCGACAGCCCGATTCGCCATTTGTGGTTGCTTCTATTTTGAAATGGCCGGCTGATGAACAGATCGGAAGAGCGATTCTGCTGATGGAAGAGGAAATAGTCTCGGTCGGTGGCGAAAACAGTCGGGGCTGGATATTCGATAGAGTGAGCAGCCATGGCTCCATGCCGGTTAATTACGTAGAGAGACCTGATTTGCGGCGAAAGCTGAACTTTGGATTTTAGAAGATTGTGCAAATCCTGAACGCCAAAGGCCGCTATCCCGCCATTTGTCCTGATAGTCTCGATCACGCTAAGGATGGCCCGATCAGCTTCGCCAAAGGTGCGGGCCGCGTGCTCATCGATGGCGCTGGTGATGCTTTGGGCCGACCTTTCGGCGGCAGCCATGGTCAGCTCGTAGTCGGTCCAAACGTTCCAGGCGGCGGCGGCGAAGTACAGGCCTAACACTAACCCCACCAACAGCAACAGACCCAAACGAAAACGGGAGAAATTTAGAGCATCCATCCTGGTTGACCTCATATATCATGACCGGCCCAAAGCTGAAATCTTTCCTCAGGCCGGTGTCATCCTTCGAGTAACCCGTATTCGGGCCTTGATCCGCATTTCACCTATAACTAAAAGCCGACTATACCGTCATATTGCGCGCATGGCTACCTAAAATTTTAAAAAAATTATGGAGAATGAAGAAGTTCCGGCTAACAATCGGCCTGGTATCTTTAAAATGGAATATGGTTGAGCCAGGAGGGAAGCCAAGCTCAAAATAAAACCGCAGAGCGCCCGAATTGGGGTATCTGCGGTTAGTCTCCTCGGGTTCCAGGCGTTACCAAAGAAATGGGAGGAAGATTATTTGTCTGATAAATTTTGACGGAGCGTCAATCAATAGTGCTTAGGATGTTTTTTTAAGTCACCTCATCCAGTCCATCTGGCGCCTCTAATCTTAGTGCCTGATAAATCAGCGTATCCGACGTTAGATAGAGGTGATTGGCCTCATCCTGGAGGCTAACAGATTATTCTCACTAAAAATTAGTGAAGGCTTCATCCCGCAGGTGAAGGAGCAGTTTGGGGGTGCCTGCTTGTTGCCGAGAGGAGACTTTCTTCAGTTGTGGCCACATTCTGAAAGTCTTCTTTTGTCTTGCTTACCAGCTCTGTCCCGGTGGTCACCTTCTTCCTGGTATTTTCAATCAGGGCAGCCGTGTTTTTGGCGGCTTCGGCGGCATTTTCGGCGCTCTGTTTGGTCATGGATGTCATTTTTCTGGGTAAAATCCTGAGCCAATGGGGCTACATCCCAAGCGGGAGGCGGGGTGACTGGGAGAAACGCCGTCTGGGCCAGTAATTATCCTGGTTTTTCATCTATATGATGTCTTAATGGTGAATGGTTATCGCTGCTTTTGGGCCTATGTTTTTATTGCTGAAATACCCGGGCATTAAGCATATCACTGACGCCCTCATTGTCTCCGGGGTAAAACCCTAGAGACTTACGCCAGACTTCCTCACTTTCCATACACAGATAAACCGGGACTTCGGGAGCTAGCTGTTTGATCCGGGACGAAGCCGCGGCATACATGTCTATCCGGATAGGTTTAAAGTACCGCATTTTCCCGTCCATCCCAATGATGAATTCACCGGTGGTAATCTTGGATGCCGGCCAACGGTCTTCTATGATGGGTTTCAAGGCCGGCATAAACCGAAGGGTGCCCAGACTGATCCAGGCAATGTCCCGGGGGGCCACATAGTCGAAGATGCGGTCTATGGTCTTACGGTAGCCCTCCTCCCAACCGGGGGTATGGATCATAGGGTCGAAATGGAACCCGATCCGATACCCCCAGTCCCGGCAGCGACGGGCCGCGGCCAACCGCTGAGTGATGCCCGGCGCACGAGTTTCCTCGGACCGGGTCAACTCATCAGTATTCAAGGACCAGGAGACCACCACCCGGCCCCCATGATCCAGATTATCCAGGCGGTCCACATTAACTGACTTAGTCTTTAATTCCAGGACGGCCCGCGACCGGCTGGCGAATTTGGGGACCAGCCATTGGGACAGGCCGGTTAATTCTTCT
>JADFYC010000077.1:11462-11939 GCA_015233295.1 Deltaproteobacteria bacterium
CTGGCCGAAGAGGTCCAGGCTTCGATCTCTTCAACTAAGTCATCCAGATTGGCGGCCAGCCTGATGCCGCTGGTTTTGAAGTACTCTTGTAGAATACAATAGGTGCATTGAATGGGGCAATTCCAAACCAGATTGACCACGTGGTAGCCGCAACCGGTGTAAAGGGGCGTGCATGGGCACTTTTTGATGAAGGCGCCCCGATTCCGAACCAGGATCAGCACATCCGGTTGATGATCAAAAGACCGGTGGTCCGGGACTTTTTCGATCTCTTCTACCGGCACTAGCGGCAACCGTTTCAATATCCTCCGGGTTAAGGGAGTATCTTTGACGCCTTTTTCAACGATGATCTTTTTGGGGCGGTTCCACATGTGGGTTCCCCTTGCCCACCGCAATAACAGACGGGGGACTTTTGAATTCGGCCCGGTAAGCGGCCGGCGAACCTTAATGGATGTCTTTAACGGCCAGATACCAGTCGCT
>JADFYC010000078.1:0-463 GCA_015233295.1 Deltaproteobacteria bacterium
ATCCTCAATCAGACTTTCCGGCCGGATTCCAGGTAAGGGACAAAAGCCTTCGTCCTGCTTTTGAGGGAATGACACCATTCACATAACATATCAGGGAGAATCATGAATAATACAATGCTTACAATAGACGAACGGGCATTCTTACTGGAGTTGGCCCGGCAGGCGATCATGGTAAAGCTGGCTACCGGCCAGGAATTGGGACCGGACGAAGAAGATGAACAGGGCGGACTGGCCTTGCAGGCGGGGGCTTTTGTCAGCCTTCACGGCGGTGGCTGTCTCCGGGGATGTATCGGGACGTTCGTTTCGGATCGGCCGATTGCCCAGACAGTGGCGGAACTGGCTATTTCTGCGGCTTTCTGTGATCCCCGCTTCCCACCCTTGACCGAACGGGAGCTGTCCGGCCTGAAGATCGAGATATCCGTGCTCAGCCCCCTCAAGCGCATCTCCAGTGTGGATGAGATTG
>JADFYC010000078.1:532-11905 GCA_015233295.1 Deltaproteobacteria bacterium
TGTTACCCCAGGTGGCGACAGAGCAAAACTGGGACCGAGACGCCTTTCTCAGCCACACCTGCCTCAGGGCCGGGTTGCCGGGAGACTGCTGGCGGCGGGACGCGGAGATTTATACCTTTACGGCCGAAATTTTTGGGGAAGGCGAGTCTTGTCATAGTGCGTAGCCGAATTTTTGTTTCAGGGCCCGGCAGACGTTTTCCGGGACCAGGCCGTGGATGTCTCCGTTTAACGAGGCCGCCTCTTTGATGATGGTGGAGCTGATGTAAAACCATTTGTAATCGGTCATCATGAAAATGCTCTCGATGGTCCGGTCCAGTCTCCGGTTCATCAAGGCCATTTGAAACTCGTATTCGAAGTCCGACAAGGCCCGCATACCCCGGATGAGGACGTTGGCTTGTTTTTTGGCCGCATACTCAACCAGCAGTCCGGAGAAAGAATCGACAACCACGGTTGGTAATTCGGCTGTCGCCTCTCTAATCAACTCAATGCGTTCCTGGACGGTGAATAACGGCTTTTTTGTGGAGTTGATGGCCACGGCCACGATCACTTGATCGAAGAGAATCAAGGCCCGGCGTAACAAACTCATATGCCCGTTGGTGATCGGATCGAAGGACCCTGGATAGATGGCTATGCGCGCCATATTTTCCTCCCGTTATATACTTTGCCCCAGGCAACTGAGGCTTCATCAGCATGACGACCCCGCACGGCCGGGATAGGCTGGTCCTTCCCGGCAGCTTTTCCTAGGGCCGTTGACATCATGGCTGCCGGCGGAATACCCGGCGTGAAAAGTCTGTTGGTAACTCTACTGATCAGATTAGACCAGGCTGAAGTAAGAGACCGCAGTCTGGCCGTATTTCTTTTGCTGCCATAACACCGGCCTGGGGTCTTCTTCTCCGGGCCGGCCGCAACTTTGGGACGCATCATAGGCGGCGATGATTTCTCGGGATACTTTATCTTCGTGCTCAGCCACAATAACGGCTCCCGGCCGCAAGGGCAGGCGGAAAGCGATGTCGTCCAAGATACGCCTGACCCACCCCAGCCAATAAGGGGGATCCAGAAAGACCAGATCAAACGGTTGGGCCAGGAGATGAGGAGCGGCTATCCCGCGGGACAGGTCCCATCTGATCAGGACCGATCGGTCTGCGAAACCGCATATCTCAATGTTTTTCTGAATTATTTTGAGACTAACCGGACTGCTGTCCAAAAGCCAAGCCCCGGCCGCGCCCCGACTGATGGCCTCCAATCCCATAGCCCCGGTCCCGGCAAACAGATCCGCCACATTGCCCTCCACAAGCGGGACCTGATGGGCGGATAGGACGTCAAAAATAGCCTCCCGAATCCTATCCGAAGTCGGCCTGATGTCCACCCCTTTAACTTGGGCCAGTTTGGCCCCCCGCCGTGATCCGCTGATGATTCTCAAGGTATCTTCTTATCAGTTGCTGGTTACTGGTTGTTCGTTGCCGGTTGCTCGTTATTTGGTGCCGGTTACTTATGAAACATAACGGGCGCCCGGATAATTGCCGACTCCCGGCCCGTAATCCGCGTCAGAATAATTCGTAAGGGATTATCCATACAACAAATCCGGCCGGCTGTCAATCACCTGACCGGTAACCAGGTGAAAGATGCCTGTGGTCATACCACCGCGGCTGTCTTTGGGTGAAAAACCTCGGTCTATTTTTCTTAGCCGCCGGCCTTCCGGACAGCTAGTTTTTTGTTGACATACCCGCCTAAGTAATATAATATCCAACGACTTTTGTTAGATGCCGGGCAGCCCCGGCGGTAAGGTTCTCCGCTATCCAAAACTTATCAGTACCCTAATTGTCCTTTCCCAGACTAACTCCTTTTACCTTTTAGATTTATTACCATTTCTTTTACCTTTATGGCCGTGCTGCAATCTTTCCCGGGGGGGTGATAACTAAATTGCGAATGGCAGGTTTGGTAATGTGTATTGAAGTCCGTTCCTTATAGCAATAACCAGGTCAAAGCTATCGGACACTTGAAGGTGTTCTTCCAAGGAGGTCTTCCTGATGAAAAAGCAAGAACATGAAGTCTATGAAAAGCTTGAGAATAACGGTGTATCCCGGCGCGATTTTATGAAGTTCTGCACCGCCGTGACCGCCGCCCTGGGCCTGTCCTCGTCCATGGTCGTAAAAGTTAGTGAGGCCCTGGCCCAAGTGAAACAGCGCCCCTCGGTGGTTTGGCTTCATTTCGCTGAATGCACCGGTTGCTCCGAATCGTTTTTGAGAACCACTTATCCCTATGTCGCTGATATCCTGTTTGATGTTATCTCTCTAGATTATCATGAAACCATAATGGCCGCGGCTGGCCACCAGGCGGAAGAAAATCTGGAAAAAGCGGTCAGAGATGGTAAAGGAAAGTATATCTGCATAGTTGAAGGCGCCATTCCCACCGGCGATACCGCTAACTGGGGCGTCATCGGCAACCGAACGTTCCAACAGATTGGCGAGCATGTGTGCAAGGACGCCCTGGCCACTATTTGTGTCGGCGCCTGCGCCACTTTTGGCGGTGTCCAGGCGGCCAAACCCAACCCCGGCAATTTCAAGGGCGTAGGCGAGGCCCTGGGGATCAAGCCGATTAATATCGCCGGCTGTCCACCTAACCCCATTAATATGGTCGCAGTAATCGTCCATTACCTCCTGCTGGGCAAACTGCCCGATCTCGACAGCCTCGGCCGGCCCCTGTTCGCCTACGGGAAAACTATTCACGATCAATGCCCCCGTCGCTCTCATTATGAAAGTGGTGAGTTTGTCAAGGAATTCGGATCCAAAGAAGCCGCCCAGGGCTGGTGCCTGTACGAAGTCGGCTGCAAGGGCCCGGATACCTATAACAATTGCCCGCTCGTGAAATTTAACGAAGGCACTAGCTGGCCCATTCAGGCCGGACACCCCTGCATCGGTTGCAGTGAACCGGATTTCTGGGATAAGATGGCGCCCTTCTACATGTCTAAAGAGGCCAAGACACCCAAAGAGGCCAAGACACCCAGTAAAAAATAGCCTCCAGTCCCAGCCGGAGGGGAAGGACCGGCTGGCCAGGGCGTTTGATTCTCGCAGACGGGCATCCTATTACAGGCATTCCAAGACAAACCAGGAGGGCAGACAATGGCTGAAAAGATAATAATAGATCCGATTACCAGGATTGAAGGCCACCTTCAAATCACCGCCGAAATTGCGGATGGTAAGGTGGTCAACGCCTGGAGTACGGGAAACCTGTTCCGTGGCATTGAAATAATTCTTAAGGGCCGCGATCCCAGAGACGCCTGGTTGATCACCCAGCGGTCTTGCGGCGTTTGTACTTATGTCCACGGAGCGGCTTCCGTCCGGGCCGTGGAAATGGCCGAAGGGATAACGATCCCGGATGTGGCCAGGGTAGTGCGTAATCTGATGATGGGGGCGCAATTCCTGCATGACCATCCGACCCATTTCTATCAACTCTCCGCCCTTGACTGGGTGGATATCGTCAGCGCCCTCAAGGCCGACCCCAAAAAGACCTCCGAACTGGCCAACAACCTTAGTAATGCCCCCCGGTCCGGGGCCTCGGATTTCAGGGCCGTTCAAAACAAGTTGAAAGCCTTTGTGGATAGCGGACAATTGGGTCCCTTCGCCAACGCCTATTGGGGACACCCGGCGTACAAGCTCCCGCCCGAAGCCAACCTGATGGCCACCTCCCATTATCTTGACTGGCTCCGGCTGCAAGTCCGGGCGGCCGACCTGATGGCCATATTCGGAGCCAAGAACCCCCACCTCCAGAGCATGGCCCCCGGCGGCGTGACCTGCGTGGCCGACCTCAACGTTGACCGCCTGGCCGAATTTTTGTTCCTGCTCCAGGAGATTAAAGCCTTTATTGATGACGTTTATATCCCGGACATCCTGGCCGTGGCTCCCTTCTACAAAGATTGGGCCGGTATCGGTGGGACCACCAACTTCCTGTCATTTGGCGAGTTCCCCCAAACCAACGTGGAACCCGACAGTTTGTTCTTCCCCCGGGGCGCTCTGCTTAAGCGGGATCTGCAAACCGTTCATCCCGTTGATCCGGAGAAGATCACTGAATCTGTTAAGCATTCCTGGTATGAAAATTCCAAACCGCTCCATCCCTACAAAGGTGAAACCAAGCCCAAATACACCGGATATTTTGATAAGGATAAAGACTTCAAGTCCGACACCAAGTACACCTGGGTCAAAGCCCCGCGGTATGAAGGGCAACCCTATGAGGTCGGACCTCTGGCCCGGACCCTGGTGTCTTACGCCGCCGGACATAAGCCCACCCAAGACCTGGTCAATTTGGTCCTCAAATCTCTGAACGTCCCCGCGGACGCCTTGTTCTCCACGCTGGGCCGGACAGCCGCCCGGGCCATCAATTGCAAGGTTATCGCCGAGGCCATGGGCGGTTGGGTCAATGAATTGATTGGCCGGGTCAAGGCCGGCGACACCAAGACCTTTACCCCATACGAGATGAAGGACGGAATGGGCTTCGGCTGGAACGACGTCCCCCGCGGCGCCCTGGGCCATTGGATTAAGATCAAAGACAAGAAAATTGAGAACTACCAGTACGTGGTTCCCTCTACCTGGAATTTCGGTCCTCGATGCGAGAAGGGGTTGCCGGGACCGGTGGAAGAAGCCTTGATGAATACGCCCGTGGAAGATCCACGTCGACCCCTGGAATTACTCAGGACTGTCCATTCCTTCGACCCGTGCCTGGCCTGCGCCATCCACGTCATCGACCCGCAGTCCAACGAAGTCCGCACCTTCAAAGTAATCTAGCTGACCAGCCTCTAATCAATCAGGACTATCCCGCCCTGGGGAGCGGCCAATCACTGCTCCCCAGGATTATCTTACGAAGTGCTGGGTTAATGTTACGCGTTGGATAAACAACATAATTACAAATGATGACCCGAAACACGCAACCCGAAACTCATAACCTGCAACCCAAAATCTGGATTTATGACTGAAGCCAAGAAACAACGCATTGTTATTCTGGGGGTGGGTAATACCATCTTGACTGATGAAGGGGTGGGGGTCAGAGTCCTGGAGATTCTGCGTGACCGCTATGCCTTTCCGGATAACGTAAATCTAGTTGATGGCGGGACCCTGGGGCTATCCTTATTAGGAGTGGTGGAGGGGGCGGATCTGTTGATCGTTATTGACGCGGTCAAGAATCAAGGATCACCCGGAACCCTCTACCGTCTGACCTGGGACGACATCACCGGCCGAGTCAGGTATAAAGACTCCATGCACCAACTGGACCTGGTGGAGGCCCTGACAATTACGGAACTCATCTTTGAACGACCGGAGATCATCATCATCGGCGTGGAGCCGGCGGATATCAGCACCCCCGGTCTGAGCCTGACCCCGGTGATCCAGGCGAAGACTCAAGATATGGTCCAGATGGTCTTGACCGAATTGAGTCATCGCGGCATCTCCCATCATCAGGTGGGATAAGGGAGGTACTTACACTTGTGTCTGGCGGTACCATGTGAAATTAGGAGTATTGAAAATGAGATGGCCCTGGTTGAGGCCGAAGGGGTAACCCGCAAGGTCTCACTCCTGTTGCTGGATGACGCCAAGGTGGGCGAGTTTGTGATTGTCCACGCCGGCTTCGCCATTAACCGGCTCGACCCCGATGAGGCCAGGGAATCACTTAAGCTATTGCGCCAAATGGCCCTGGCCGAGGTCATCGAATCCACATGAGCGGGCATAGTGAGCCAATCCGGCAGGCGGTTAAGGATGGCTGGATTCAAGGACAGCATAGCGTTAATACCTGGTTTAGTCTGTTGGGGGAGTTGGCCCGATACAAGACTGAAAGGGACAGACTCCGGGCCCGCTATGGGAAACTTGCCCGGATATCCCTTTTCCTGCTCTCTATTATGGGGGTGGTTTCTTGGGTGTTACTTCCCCAGCCTCTCCGCCTCCACCCGGCCATCTTCATCGCGGTTTATGCCCTAGATCTAATCCTGGCCGGGACGATGATCTTGGGGATCGTCGGCTACATCTGGTTAAGAGGGAAAGTGGTGATCAACGACTTTTCCCTTCTGTTGATTCCCGCACTCAAAATGATTAAAGACGACCTGAAGCCGGGGAGTCGCGTCAAGCTCAAACTGGATCTCCGGGGACCGATCAAGGAAAAAATCTTAAGAGAACGCAAGCTGCCGCCGGGCCATTATGTGAAGTTGACGGAGACGATTTACAGTGACCGCTGGCTGGAGATGGAAGCCGTTTTAGTCAAAGGTCATCGGCTGATCTTCCGTATAACCAACAAATATCTCCGTTATAAAAGCACACGCCGCAACCCTCGCGGCAAATTCAAGTTTAAAACTAAATGGAAAAAGATTGTTATGGTGACCGGATCCATCCGCCCGAACGCCCAACGATTGCAGGTCGACCCCGTGAAGTTGAAGGACTCCCGAATTTCCGGGAAAACAAAGTTCAAAAATAAAAAAGGGGGCAGTTGCCGCCTGTCCCGCAAGTACAAATTCAAACCCGAATCCATCGCCGACTCCATGACCATCGCTCCTCAAGAGTTAATCGGCTTGTCCTTCAACCTGTGTTCCTTTTTGTCTCCGCCGACCCCGGGGAAGTGATGCTATGAAAGATTTCAGTGGATTATCTTGCCGATCAAAGAAGGGGCTGTTGTTTCTGCGAGACTGCGCCGAATCTGCCTCCGCCTGGTGTGGCCGGTGTGGCCGGCCCATCTGCAGCCGGCATCAAATGATGGTTGAAAGCCTGTTGGCCTGCCCCGAATGCGCCGCAGTCGCGAAAGAGGAAGGACCTCAGAACTCCGAGTACACATCCGACTGGGAAGACGTTTATGCGTCAACAGCGGATGCGCCCCGGTCCGCAGTGTCCGAGACGCAGGAGCGGAATCGACTTTATGTGGAATTTGGCTATATTCCTTTCTTCTATGGATCCCACCACTATTACTCCGACAGCGACTTCCAGACCTTTGATAATCGGTTCATCGACCATGACCCCAAAGACGGACCCATCCTGGCTCAGGCCGGACAAACGGCCAAAGACGACACCGGCGACGAACTGGAAAGCTGATCTTAAAAGCACAACATACAGGACATAGAGAAAACACCGAGCTGTGTTCTGTTTTTCCCGAAATGTCAAGATCCGGTATCGGACTGCGATGAAACGCGACCCTCAGATTCCGCACATTTTATGGATTACCGGACGCTATCCGCCGCTTCCCGGGGGCATGGCCGTTAGTTGTGATCGCCAGGTCCAGGGATTACGCCGCCGCGGCTTGGCCATTGATGTGGTCGCCCTGGTCCGGCCGGACGCGGCCACCGGCATCCACAAAGTCGACCGTGACGGCGGGAGCGACTTTCTCCTGGCCCAGTCCGCCCACGAAGGGACCCTGGCCCAGCGTATCTGGCGCCTGGTGCTGGAAACACAGGTACGGCGGCCCTACACTCACGTGGTTGGGTTCGGCGCCGGCCGGGCTGGATATCTGGCCGGGACTTTTGCCGCCTGGTTGGGGTGCTCGTCGTTGGCTCTGGTCCGCGGGAATGATTTTGACCGGGACTGGTTCAACCCTCGGCTGGGCTATTGGGTGCGCGAAACCCTGAGCCGGGCTACGGTTATCGGAGCGGTGTCAGGTGATGCGGTGAGACGGATTGGAGCCCTGTTCCCAGGTCGGGACGTCCGCTTCACCCCCAATGGAGTGAATCCGGATGACTGGGCATTATTGCCGGAAGACCGGCAGATCCGGGATGAACTTCGGAGCCGTTTGGCCGTAGATGGGCGTCGGGTGTGCGGGTTGTTTGGTCAACTAAAATATAAGAAGCGAGTCCCATTTTGGCTGGCCGCCTTGCGCCAGGCCGGTCTGGTTTCTAAGGTCAGCCTGTTGATTGTGGGCCGTCTGGATGAGGAGACGCAGGGAATCCTGGCCGACCCGGCCCTGGTCCCCGACCATGAGGTGATTCAATTCTCCCCTCGCGACCGGTTGCCGGGACTCTATGCCGCATGTGATTATATCGTCTTGCCTTCGCTGTTTGAAGGGATGCCCAACGTCTTGCTGGAAGCCATGGCTATGGGGGTGGTCCCCATCGTGTCCACTGCCGGGGCTATGGGTGACGTCGTCCGGCATGGAGAAACCGGATTTGTCTTTCCCCCCGAAGATCGACAGGCCGCGGCAGCAGTCACCGCACAGGCCCTGGCCTTAGACGAGTCCGACCTGGCCGCCATGGGCGCCAGAGCCAAAGACCAGGTCGGCAGAGACTTCTCCATCGCCCGGGAATTGGACATTTTGGGCGATATCCTGGGGCTGCCGAGCGGGTTAACCTGACTCATTAAAATTGAGAGCCGTGATTAAAACAGGTTAAGCCTCGACTTCGGCCGGCTCTTGCCAAACATAGACCGCCTCGACCATGTTACCCCGGTCGTAGTAGACCAGTTCTTGGCACAGAGAGCGGACCAGGGTCACGCCCCGGCCGGAAAAAGCCTGCTCGTCAGGTGGTTGAGAAATGACCTGGCGGAAGTCAAAACCCTGGCCGCTATCTTCCATCCGGACGACCAGCTTTCTCCCGGTGTCCCGGCGGTAGAACAGCACGTCCACTTTGATCCATCCATGGTCCAAAGCCGCCAACCGATCATGCAGCGCAGTGTAGTAGCTTTCAAAACCCTCCGGAGTAGCCTTGAGTCGGCAATCCAAACCCAATAGTCCATGTTCCAGGGCATTATCGTAAAGTTCTGATAAAATCAGATAGAGATTTGTTTTGTGGTGTTTCAAGGCCGGTTCATTCCGCTCCATCATCTCATAGAGGACCATGGCCAGATTATTGTGGGGCAGTCTAGGTGGGGAAAGATTGACTCTTATTTGCCAATCGGATGATCCATACAGAGTTATTCGGCCCTGTTCGGCCACGGGACAGCGGACTGACGTTACGTCGCACCTGATATCGGCCAGAGTGATATCGTCCCGTTGTTCGGCCGTGACGCAAAATTCCCGGAGACCCTTTTGAATCTCTTCGAACCCCTGGTTGGCATCGGGGATGCCGGTCAAGGTCTTTTCCAATAAGGATTGGCCGAACATCTCACCTTGCGGGTTAATGGCTTCGATGATTCCGTCGGAGTAAACGTAAATGTGGTCGCCGTCTTCGATGGCCATTTCTTCGATCGTGCCGTAATAATGGTCAATGGGGACGAGGCCCAAGGGGATTAGTTTGGATGGGAACCGTCTCTTCAGCTCCCCTTGGGAACCGATGACCAGGACATCGGGCAGACCACAGTTGAGGACCTGGGCCTTGCGTTTGATATTGTCTAAGGCGATCAAGCAGGCGCAACAAAACAACCCGGTGGGCAAGATCAATCGCAACTGGTCATTAAGTTCGCCCATGATGTCGCCGATGGAAAACCCTTTGGCAGACATGGAACTAAAAACTCGGGCCACCGAGGTGGCGCCGATGGCGGCAGACAGTCCATGGCCGGTGAAATCTCCCAGCAGGATATGTTGTTCTCCCCCCGGGGTGGATGATGCAAACAAGATGTCGCCACTGACGTTTTTAGCTGGGGATATCATGAACCTGACATTGGGGGCGTCAGGGTTCTCCCGATGAATGATCTTGGAAAAGACTCTTTCGGCCAGGTCCAGATCGCGTTGGACTTGTTGGTTAAGAATTTGGATCTCGTCGTATGATTTGGTCAGTAACTCGTTTTGGGTCTTAAGTAGATCATGACTCCTCTTTAGGGCTAGAGCTGATTTGATCCGGGTCAGGAACACGGTCGGGCTAATGGGTTTGGCAATAAAATCGATGGCGCCCGCCTCAAAACTGGCCTTAAGGGTCTGTTCATCATCATCGGAAGTGATCATGATGATGGGGACGTGGCTGGTGGCGTCGCAGCTTCTAACTCTTCGGCAGAATGCAAACCCATCCAGTTCCGGCATGGTCACATCAAGCAACAACAAGTCGGGTGGAGTCTCGGCGACCTGGGCCCAGGCCTCGGTTGAGGAAGAAAAGCACCGGGTCCGGGTGAAGCCATTCTTTTTTAAAAGATGGGCGATAACAGTCAAATAGGTCAGGTCATCATCCACCGCGACAATCGCCATGTCCGAAAGGTTGTCCATGGAACCTCGCCAAATTACGGGTTATGGGTTGAGTAGGCTAACCCAGATGAAACATCTTATCGAAATGGACGGTTCGGATGATTCTTTTGACATCGGGACTGCAATTTAGAAGGCTGATATCGGACTTTCCTCCACCGGCCTTTTCCCGCAGAATCAACAGCATACCTAGCGCCGAACTATCGATGTACTCCACCGCAGCCAGATCTACAACTATCTTGGCCACCGAGCCCAGCTTATCCTTGTAAGCTTGAATGAAATCACTGTGGGCAGTGATGTCGAACCTGCCGGTGACGCTGATGGTGAGTATTGTTCCTTCCTCAGAACTAACTGTCTTAACAGGCATAATCTTTAGCCTCCGGATAATATTGATGGAAGGAGAGACTCGTTCTGAGTAAGCGATCAAGCTTTAACTCTGGAGCTGGCAGTCCACCACTTCCTGCAACTTTTTCGCCTGGTCCGGTGAGGTGGCCAGAAGGGCCATTCCGACCATGATATAATTACCGGCCGGATTAATATTCCGAACCTCCGCCTTCATCTGATCGATGATGAGTTGATTCGTCCCGGATAACGTGATAAGAGCTAACTGGCCGACAAGAAAAGTACCGGTAATGGCTTCGTTGTCGGTTATCTTGATACGGGCCATAAAATCAACTCCGGTTGAGGGAACTGAAAACCGTTAATAATTAACCCGGTGAATCGTCTTACTATACCTGGGAACAAATAAAAGTCAATATCCTATTCACGGCCCAGGATGTCTTCCAAAGCGGGATCGAACAAGTCCAGGTATTGATGCGAAATATTCGTAACTTTACCAAAAGCAAAGACTCCATCGAACTGCGGCGCCAGGATCTGTCCGAAGCCTTGGAGGACACTTTGGTCCTGGCCGTCAATTCAATGAGATATGGGATCAAGATCCATAAATACCTGGAGATTCCTCTCATGGCCTACTGCGACGTCGACAGCATGAAGCAGGTCTTTCTCAACCTGATCCTGAATGCCGCCCAGGCGATGAAAGGTACCGGCGAGATCTGGGTAACCGGGAAACAAAAACGAGACCTGGTCTGCGTGTCCATCAAAGACTCGGGGCCGGGAATAGCCCAGGAGATCAGGGACAAAATATTTGAGGCTTTTCTTTATCTTCTGAAACAGGAGGGACAATATCCAAGACCAATATGTGCATGTTACCGGCCAGGTCCTTTAACGGAATGACCATTACCTGCCCTATCCAGGTGATTGAGTCGCCGGGCAAGGATCGGGATGATAACAGGCAGGTCAGGGAGATCAACT